>DATAHE010000115.1:0-17481 GCA_036263355.1 Steroidobacteraceae bacterium
TCGCCACCGTCATCACGGCGCGTGATGCAGAATAGCCTTCCACAACTTGACCGATTTCTTTCTGTGCCAGCGTCGTATCAGTGCCTGCAGCAAAGGCCAAGCCAAAACGACGATTGCGTGATTGATTGTCAGTGCACGTCAGCACTAGATCACCAAGCCCTGCGAGTCCCATAAAGGTTTCTTTCTGTGCTCCGAGCGCAACGCCAAGTCGTGTCATCTCGACCAAACCACGCGTGATCAATGCAATGCGTGTGTTGGCGCCAAAGCCAAGTCCGTCGGACATGCCAGTGCCAATGGCAAGCACATTCTTTACTGCGCCACCGACTTCAACGCCGGTCAAATCGTTTGATGTGTATGCACGAAAGCGACTATCAGAAATACTTTTGGCCAGCTCCATCGCAAACGTTGTATCACTGGATGCAACCGTCATCGCAGTGGGTAACCCGGCGCCGACTTCTTTAGCGAAAGTGGGGCCAGACAACACGGCCATGGGCATCTGTGCACCGAACACATCAGCAACGACTTGATGTGGCAACTTGCCGCTATCCAGTTCAAATCCTTTCGTTGCCCAGGCTAATCTCAACGCAGATGGAGCAAAGGGTTTGAGTTGCAGCAGCAATTTGCGAAATGCATGACTGGGCGCTGCAACCAGCACATCTGTGCTGTCACACAAAGCGACTGAGAGGTCTTGATCAATGTGTAGCAGCTCAGGAAAGACAATGCCCGGCAAGTAGCGCGCATTGCTGCGCGCACTTTGCATTTCTTTCAGCTGAATGGGATCGCGACCCCAAAGTTTTACTGGGCGACCAACGCGGGCGAATTGAATCGCCAGCGCGGTACCCCACGATCCCGCACCGATAATGGTGATGGGTGCGCTGTTATGTGGCTGCGCAGCCATCGCGGTCAGTTCAATGAACCAGGTGCTGGGGCGTTGCCACTGTTGGCAGCTTGTTGAGCTTGCTCTGCGGCGGCTTGTTGCATGGCTTGATCAAACAACCCATCGAAATTCACTGGCGGCACCAGGAATGGAGGGAAGCCACCCTTGGTCAGCAAATCGGAAATCGTCTGGCGGGCAAATGGCAACAGATAAGAAGGGCAGAATACGCCCAGAATGCGGCGCAATTCAGCATCAGGAATATTGCGGAACGCAAACGCGCCAGCCTGCTTTACTTCGCACAGCCATACAGGCTTGTCTTGCACATTGGCTTGTACGTTGAGAGTCAGCACGACTTCGAACAATTCCGGGCTAAGCGGGCTTGCCGACGTATTGATGTTCATGGTGACGGATGGAGCGGGTGCATCCGGCGGAAGGCGCAATGCCATTGGTGATTCAAAGGACACGTCTTTCAGGTAGATAACCTGAGGAGCGAACTGAGGAGCCGCAGTATCAAGCGCGCCTGGATCGACGCTGTTGGAGGCGGGGGTATTTTCGTCAGCCATGATGGATTGCCTTGTTGTGTAAAAAGCCGAGTTTAGAGCCAGAATATTAAAAGCGGTATTGTTGCAGAAATCAGGACGCTTTAGCGCTTGTTATGAAAGGAACTAGCAGTGGATCGAGTTCGCCTGCGCGGTCCAATGCAACCATATCGTCGAAGCCACCGACATGGCGATCACCGATAAAAATCTGCGGCACGGTACGTCGTCCACCGCTGCGCGTCATCATCACGGCGCGCTCTTCGGGTTGCGTATCTACTTTGATCTCGCGAAAAGCCGCCTGCTTTCGCTGCAGCAGGGCTCGCGCCCGGTCGCAGTAAGGACAGATGTGGGTGCTGTACATGACGATTTCAGGAGTGCTCATGTCAGTTCTATGGGGCGATTTCGGGAGAATTCAACCGTCAGGCTTTCTTGGACAGCGGCAGATTGTCTGTCCGCCATGATGCCAACCCGCCCTGCAGATTCATGGCTTGCGAAAAGCCCATGGATTTCAGCAGTTTTGCAGCCTGAGCGGACCGTGTGCCTGACTCGCAGCATACAATTACGGGCTTTTCGCGCCATTTCTTCAGGCTATCAGCCTGCTCGCTCAGCTTGTCGAGCTGAATATTCTTGGCGTCGATAATATGGCCGCTGGCGAATTCTTCTGGAGTGCGCACATCGAGAATCAATGCACCCTTGTTCTGCAGGGCAATCGCAACGTTGGCACTGATAGCCGCTGCGGCCAACGAGCGGGAGCGCAGTTCAAACACCGCTGCGATAACCGCGGCGAGTACCGTGGCGATTACCAGGTAAGCATGATGACTGATGTATTCCGGCAGGTGATTCATGGATGCAGCAGGCAGTCAAAAAAGGGCGCGCAGTATATCAGCCAATTGGCGCGCGAGGGTTTGCAAACCAAAAACCGGCTGGCGCTAACCAGAAATCGTCAAATTGGTTAAAGTGCGGCAATGAGTCCGACAGCAAAAAATCTACAACCAGGAAAAATTAGTCGGGTAACCGGGCTTGCTTTACTCGCTATTGCATTGTCGCTGCTGGTTTTTCCGGCGGAGGCAAAACGCAAACCGGCCAACTCAGCCAATAAAGAGACGGAACTGAAGGCGGTTCAGGAACACATTGCGAAAGTCAGCAAGTCCATTCAAGCCGACGCAGAAAAACGTGATTCGCTGGTGGGTGAGTTAAAGACGGCGGACGAAGGTATTCAAGGCGCGCGAGAAGAACTTGCCGATATTCGTGCGCGACGCATTGCAGCAGAACAGCAGTTGAATGCCCTGCTGGCGGAACGCCGCAGCACTGAGCAGAAAATTGTTTCTGAACGCGCCGCATTGGCCAGTGAGATTCGGTTTGCGTACATGGATGGCCGTGCCGAACAGTTGAAGATATTGCTGAATCAGCAAAACCCGGCGCAGATCGGTCGTATGCTCGGTTACTACGGCTATTTCAGCCGCGAGCGCGCCCAGCGAATTGGCGCAATCAATGATCAGCTTGCGCATTTGTCGATGCTCGCTGATCGCATCCAGGAGCAAACCGACAAGCTGCGCAGCATCGAAACCGATCACAGCCGCAGTGTTTCCAGTCTTGCCAAAGCGCGCGAGAAGCGGGCCGCAACGCTGCGACAGGTCGAAACCAACCTTAAAAACGATAGCCAGCGTTTAAACAAATTGCAGGCTGACGCGAAAGCACTGGCGCGCCTGATTGAAGAGCTGCGCCAAGCAGCATTGGCGCGCGCAGAGCAAAGCGGGCGACCACAAACCCGCGTGACGGGTCATGGTCAATGGCCCTGGCCCGTTAAAGGTGATGTGATTGCGCGCTATGGACAGTTACGCGCAGGTAGCTCATTGAAATGGGATGGTTTGATGATCGCCGCACCACAGGGATCGCAAGTGCGTGCCCCAGCATCGGGCAAGGTACTGTACTCGGATTGGTTGCCTGGATTGGGTCTGCTGCTGGTGATTGATCATGGCAACGGCATCATGAGTCTGTATGGCCATAACGAAGAGCTGTTCAAGAAGCAGGGCGAAGATGTAGCAAAGGGCGACTTGCTGGGTGCCGTAGGAGATAGTGGTATCGGTGGTCGCAGTGGCTTGTATCTTGAAATTCGTAATGGCAAGCAAGCGGTTGATCCATTGAGCTGGCTGGGCAAGCCTTGATTCACTCATGTAGTCGTGGTCCTACATTTGTGGCGAAGTAAAACGCAAAGTACGTCACATGTTCGGCGACAAATTATGACTACTTCATAAAACATACTGCAAACATCACTACTTCCGAACAGTGAAATACAGGTGATGATTTAAGCTAGCGTTCTCAATGGCGTTGAGAATGGGTGTCTTGAGCAACTTATGTAATTTTTATTGGCGTAATAAGTAATACATTAAGTATAGTCGGCGGGGAGATCCGGGCCAGGAATGGAATTGTCGTACAAACAGGTGACAAGAGTTGTCAATATGTTAGCGGCGTCAAGGTTCAGCCCGATGTCCTGTTGCATGATTCAACTCTGGTCAACATAGAAACAAGTCTTAGAGTGCGGGAATACTGAAGTGTCGATGCAAGCCTACATGGACAGCGCTACGATTGATGCAGCTACTGAAGCTGCACAAACGTCGTTGGACCCGTATGGCCAGCTGTTGAAGATGCTGTTCCCACGTGCGCTCAATATCGCTATCTATGATCGCAACGGCAACCTGTTATGGAATGCCGGTGGCTGTGAAAGCGAAGCACTGCAGCAGTTAATTGAAGATGAAGTGGCCACCAACCTGTTGTCGCATGCCGAAGCGGGATTGGTGACTGAACGCTATCGCCAGGGCATGCTTCACAGCATCGATGGCGATCACGCCTATGTATTTCCGTTGATGGACTCCAGCCACCACCTGACAGGTGTTGTGGTGATCACGTGTGCAGAACGCAATGGTCAGAATGGACGTGTTCAAGATTCAACTTATTCGTTACTACGACCAGCACTCGAAGTGCTGTCGCGTGAATTGATCAATCAAACCAGTCTCGAATTATTGCAGCGTGATCTGCAGGCGCGTGATGGTGATCTTGCGTTGATTCTTGGTGATAAAGCTGATCCAGCGCAGCAGTCGACCGACGACTTCAACAACATGTTACAGGATTGCATCGATCATCTCGGATGCCCGCTGGGCGCATTGCTGATTCCCGACAAGAACATCGCCATGTACCGCACCTCAGAAGATGTGTCTCCGGGTACGGGCGCGGAAGTGTTGAACCGCACCCATCGTCACTTGCTGGCATTGGTGCAGGTACAACGTCATACCGTGGTGTTGAACAAGACCATCACTTCGGGACCAATGGCGAATCTGCCATACAAAATTCTCGCTTGCCCCATTCACTATGGTTCGCACAATTCTGCGAGTACTGTCGCGGGTATCATCACTGTCTTCAAGGATGCAGATCACGATGACTTCAGCCTGCGCGAGATTCGCATTGTCGAACTCGTTGCTCGTCGTATCTCGCAAGTGCTGCAGAGTGCTTACGATACATCGACTGGCCTATTGACGCGCCCCGCGCTGGAAAAACGTGCCGCGACGATTCTTGCTGAAAGCAGGAAAGATCAAAGTCACTATGTGGTTTACATCGATATTGATCGTCTACATGTACTGAATGAAACCTTTGGCATGCATGTGGGCGATGATGTCATTGCACGCGTTGG
This sequence comes from Steroidobacteraceae bacterium, assembly GCA_036263355.1. Taxonomy (GTDB): domain Bacteria; phylum Pseudomonadota; class Gammaproteobacteria; order Steroidobacterales; family Steroidobacteraceae; genus CAILZL01. Next base: position 5,102 of record DATAHE010000115.1, read on the forward strand.
CGAAGTCATTCGCAGCACGTTGAAGCCTTCTACCGCAGCGGCCAGAATTTCAGGAGATCGTTTCGCATTGTTCCTGCCGAACTGCACTGTCGATATTGCGCGGCAGTATGCGGAACACCTATGCGCAGCAGTCAGTCGCATTGAATATCGTGTACAGGATAAACAGGTTGAAGCGTCTGCCAGCTTTGGTGTCGCACCACTGCAAGCCACTGAACATCCGTTGTCGCATGCGCTGGCCGGTGCTGAAGCTGCGTGTAAAGCCGCGAAGGATCGTGGTCGCAGCCGCGTTGAAGTGTACGAAGATGCTGATCACAGCATCGTGCGTCGTGTTGAAGATGTCTCGTTGATCGGAGCGATTCGCGAAGCGCTGGAGCAGGATCGTTTTCGCATGGATGCACAGCCGATTATGGAACTGGGCCAGAATACTGGTAAGCAACATTTCGAACTGCTGATCCGCATGCTCACTCCGGAAGGCGAACTGATCCCTCCCGATAAATTTCTGTCCGCCGCCGAACGTTATCAACTGGCACCCGCGATTGATCGCTGGGTAGTTAATTATGTACTTGAACTGTTGTCCGCAGCGGCGCCACGCCTGCTGGCAGTAGGCGCGCGATTCGCCATCAACATTTCCGGCCAATCGCTGGGCGATGATGAATTCCGTGCCTACCTCGAAGATCGTCTGCGTACTTACTCGTTGTCGCCTTCATTGCTGTCATTTGAAGTAACTGAAACCGCCGCTGTATCCAACATCGTTCGTGCAGAAACACTGATTCGTCGTCTGCGCAAGCTCGGGCATGAAGTGGCACTGGATGATTTCGGTCGTGGCCTGTCATCGCTTACGTATCTGAAGCAATTGCCGGTCAATTGCGTAAAGATTGATGGCGAGTTGATTCGCGATGTCACGCACAATCCACGATCACAGGCGATGGTGAGTGCTGTAGTGCAACTGGCACGCGCGATGAAACTGGAAACCACTGCCGAGTGTATCGAAAGCCCCGAGATTCATCAGGCCATTGCCAATCTGGGTGTGGACTACGCGCAGGGCTTTGCGATCGGTCGACCCAAGCCGCTTGAATTGACCTTGAATGAGCTGCTGGGCATCACCAACACATCAGCGCGTCGCATGCTCGGCAATTATCTGCAAGCCGGCTAAATCACTTCTTTTCGCTTGCGAGCTGACTCACGACTTCTTCTCTGCCGGTCGTTTTGCTTTCAACGCTTTTCGATCAGCCTTCATCCGCGCTGAATCAATCGGCCGAATCTCGGTGATCATGCACGTGTCTTTCTCGACGACGACTTTTTCGAAACGGTCTACCGTGCCAGCGCTGGAAGTTACGCCGACAGCTGTTGCGAATCGCAAGTTGGGGCAGAAGCCAGCAAGCTTCAGCAGATATTCTTTATTCAGTTGGGTACGAACGACGAGCAATTTGTCATCGACTGCAGTCCAGCCGTCGAGTTGTGGCATCCAGAATGAACTGATGGGTGCGCCTGCATAGTCCTGATAATTCAACTCGTCCTTATTCTTCAAGCTGGCGCAGGCCGCAAGCACAAAAGCAATCGAACCATAAACGAGATAGAGTTTCTTCATGGCAAGCCTCCGGGGCGCGGACATGTCGACACGTGGCTGAAATATAGCGCGTTGTTAAAGTAAGTGGCATTGCGCTTGCACATTTCCCTGCAAAGTTCTACAACACCAGACCTTGTTTCCTACGGAGCTGATGGTTCAATGCCACAGGGCCTTTCCAAAGACCAGATCGCCAGCTTGCTGGCCGCCACTACTCGCGAGCCACGTTCACTGCTGGGCTACCACGAGTTCGCGCGTGAGAATGAGCTACCCATTGCGCTGGTGCGCGTGCTGGAGCGCGATGCAGTCAGCGTATCGGTGTTCTTCGAGGATGAATCCATCGACAGCGCCATCCCGCTGACTCAGCTTGACCCTGCCGGTTTGTTCGAAGGACGCATTCCGTATCGTCGCCCGTTGCAGCCCTATCGCCTGCACATTCGTTACCGTGATGGTGGTGAAGTCACCAAGCACGACCCTTATTACTTCGCGCCGCAGCTGTCGGACTTTGATTTGTACCTGTTTGGTGAAGGTAATCACCACACCATCTATCGCAAGCTCGGTGCGCATCCGGCTGTCATTGATGGCGTTTCCGGTGTGCACTTTGCCGTATGGGCACCGACTGCACAGCGTGTCAGTGTGGTGGGTGATTTCAACTTCTGGGATGGTCGTCGTCATGTACTACATGCACGCGGATCGGGCGTGTGGGAGTTATTCGTGCCCGGTATTGGTGTTGGTGCGTTGTACAAATTCGAAATTCGCAGCGAACAGCAGTGGGTGTTAAAAAAATCTGATCCCTACGGTTTGCAGATGCAGATGCGACCGGATACTGCGAGTGTGGTTGCCAATCTCGACGATTACCAATGGAACGATCAAAAGTGGATTGCGAATCGCAAAGCATGGGACCCACAAACGGCGCCGGTGACTGTGTACGAAGTACATCCTGCATCATGGCGACGTCATCCAGACGGCAGTTTCTATACCTGGCATCAACTGGTTGAACACTTGATTCCTTATGTGCTGGAGATGGGCTATACGCACATCGAATTGATGGGCGTGGCCGAGTATCCCTTTGATGGATCTTGGGGTTATCAAGTCACTGGTTATTACGCACCGACCGCGCGTTACGGTTCACCCAACGACTTCAAGCATTTTATTGATTGCTGTCATCAAGCCGGTATTGGCGTGATCATGGATTGGGTGCCCGGCCACTTTCCAAAAGATGAACATGGCTTGCGCGAGTTTGATGGCACTGCGTTGTATGAACATGCTGATCCACGTCAGGGTGAACATCAGGAGTGGGGCACCAAGGTGTTCAACTACGGTCGCAATGAAGTGCGTAACTTTCTGGTGGCCAATGCGCTTTACTGGATTGAACAATTCCATATCGATGGCCTGCGCGTCGATGCGGTGGCATCGATGTTGTATCTCGACTATGCACGTAAACATGGCGAATGGATTCCCAATCGTTATGGCGGTCGTGAAAACATCGACGCGATTGAATTCCTGAAGCAACTCAACTGGTCAGTGGGACATTACTTTCCCGGCGTATTGATGATCGCCGAAGAGTCCACCGCATTCCCGGGTGTGACGCAACCCGTGCATCTCGGTGGGTTGGGATTTACTTTCAAATGGAACATGGGATGGATGAATGACACGCTGCGCTATATGCAGCTTGACCCGTTATATCGACGTTACGAACACAATCTCATTACCTTCTCGATGATGTATGCGTGGTCCGAAAAGTTCATGTTGCCCTTGTCGCATGACGAGGTCGTTCACGGCAAACGCGCATTGCTCGACAAGATGCCCGGTGACGAATGGCAGAAGCGCGCGAACTTGCGTGTGTTGTTGGGATATATGACGGTTCATCCGGGAAAGAAATTGCTTTTCATGGGGAGCGAGTTTGGGCAATGGCATGAATGGCGTGATCATGAAGAGCTCGACTGGCCGCTGCTTGAACATCCCAATCATCGTGGCTTGCGCGAGTGGTGCAAGACGATGAACTTTGTTTATCGTGAACGGCCTGAACTGCATGCCAGCGATCATCTGTGGGAAGGATTCCAATGGGTGGACTTGAGCAATCATGACGACAGCGTATTTGCGTTTATTCGTCGCGCTTCGCATGATTCAGAACCATTGCTATGTGTATTCAATTGCACGCCAGTGCCACGCAACAGTTACTTGTTGGGGGCGCCTTTACCGGGTCGCTATCGCAAGGTGCTCGACAGTGATGATCCCGCATGGGGTGGATCAGGCTACAGTCATCAATATACAGTGGATGCCGAGCATGATGGCTGGGGCGGATTTCCGCATCGATTGCGACTGGACTTGCCGCCGTTGGCAGTGACGTTCTGGCAACGAGGTTGAATTGGTAGCAGGTTGGGTTGAGTCTTCGAAGCCCAACACCTTGAGACAAATTTGATTGTTGGGCTTTCAAGGCTCAGCCCAACTTACTGACGGACTTTGACATCAAAAGAATTTGATCGCATGACTACGAGACCATCACTCGAAGGTTTGAGTTTACTGCCTGGCGAACCGGTGCCATTTGGCGCAACGTTGACCAGCGATGGCATCAACATTGCCGTATTCGCAAGTCGCGCCGAAAAAGTGGAGCTGTGTATCTTTGATAGCTCTGGCACCGAAGAACTGATTCGGTTGCCAATGCCGGGTCACTCCGCAGGCGTGTGGCATGCATTTGTGCCGTCGCCTTATGGTCATGCAGGCATGGTGTATGGTTTTCGCGTGCATGGTGAGTACGCGCCATCGAAAGGCTTGCGCCACAATCCAAACAAGCTGCTGCTCGATCCCTATGCGCGTTCATTGACTGGTCAACTTCAATGGCATGAATCATTGAGTTGTTTCAGCGGTGAAGAAGCCGCGGATGCAATCAATACGCTTGATAGCGCGCCATATGTACCAAAGACCCGTGTGATTGACGATCAATTTGACTGGGAGAATGATCGGCCTCCTGCAACACCATGGCGCAATACCATTGTTTATGAATTACACGTCAAAGGCTTTACCAAGCTGAACCCGCATGTACCGGTGGAGCATCGTGGTACTTATCTTGGCCTGGCTAATCCCAAAGTTACCCACTATTTAAAGCGTCTGGGTGTCACCGCAGTGGAGTTATTGCCGGTTCATGCTTTTGCCTCAGAAGAATTTCTGGGTAAGAAGAACATGAACAACTACTGGGGCTATAACACCATGGCGTTCTTTGCGCCTGCCAGCGAATATGCATTGATTGATCCGGTGAATGAATTTAAAACCATGGTGCGTGCGCTACATGATGCAGGCATCGAAGTGATTCTGGATGTGGTGTTCAACCACACGGCAGAAGGTAACGAGCTGGGGCCCACGCTCAGCTTACGTGGTCTTGATAACCAGGCTTACTATTCGCTGGTGGATGACAACCCTCGCTGGTATGCCAATCGCAGTGGTTGTGGCAATACAGTTGCTGCACATCATCCGGTTACACGACAGCTGATCATTGATTGTCTGCGTTACTGGGTTGAAGAGATGCATGTGGATGGATTCCGATTTGACCTTGCTTCGGTGCTGGGTCGTGAAGCCAATGGCTTTCGCGGTGATGCAGTGTTCTTCCAGATGCTGGCGATGGAACCTTCCTTACGCTATACGAAGTTGATTGCAGAGCCGTGGGATATCGGCGCGGATGGCTATCATCTTGGTGGATTCCCGCGCGGCTGGGCAGAATGGAACGATTTGTATCGCGACACCATGCGCGGTTTCTGGCGTGGCAATTCCGGCGCACTGGGCGCCTTCGCAGAGCGCTTCGCCGGTTCCAGCGATTTGTTTCGTGGCTCAGGGCGCAGTCCCACATCAAGCATCAATTTCATTACGGCGCATGATGGCTTCACACTCGCCGATCTGGTGAGCTACAACGAGAAACACAACGATGCAAACCTCGAAGACAATCGTGATGGAAATAATCACAACCTGAGCTGGAACTGCGGCGTCGAAGGCCCGACGGACGATGTCGCCATTCTCAAGCTGCGTACGCAACAACAACGTAACTTTCTTGCGACATTGCTGTGTTCACAAGGTGTACCGATGCTGTGCGCAGGTGATGAGTTTGGTCGCACCCAGCTTGGCAACAACAATTCCTATTGTCAGGACAACGAGCTCAACTGGATTGACTGGTCATTGCAGGAACGCAATCTTGACCTGATGAATTTTGTTCGACACTTATTGCATCTGCGCCGACAGGCACCCGGCTTGCGTCGTGATACTTTTCTTAAAGGTGCGCGCGGTCCAGATCGCGAACACAAGGACGTCAGCTGGCGTCATCCTGCGGGACGTGAGCTGGACGCCGGTGATTGGCATGATGCTACCGCACAGGCCATTGGCGTGTTGATTGGTCATGCCTTCGATGACATGCATGGTGATGCACAAGGTCATATCCTGTTGCTGTTCAATGCGGGCAGCGAAGCCGTCAAGTTCGAACTGCCAATGCCGCAGCGTGGTGTGGAATGGCGACTGGCTTTTGATACGGCTGTTGATGGCATGCTTATTGAGCCCCCGATCATCAAGGATCAATACACGATAGCGGCCCATGCGGTGGTGCTGTTGACTGATGGCCTGCATGAACGACGAATTGTGCCGAGGGCATAGGTATTGGAGTTAGGGTCGGTTTATTACCTGGGGAGTGTCTGGTGATCGAGGACATTCAAAACAGGTTCCCCTCGCCACTTGTGGGAGAGGTGTAAGGGAGAGGGGTTTGCTCCTTCTCATGTGCAAAGAGACGTAATTGATAGTTATGAGGACGATGCGTGACAGATAGCACGATCATTCAAGCCTTGTCAGAACAATATGGGCTCGGAAATGAGTTCTGTGATTTTCGGGGCGAAGTGCGCAAGTTTTCTGATGAAGCACGCCTGGCCATTCTGAAGGCTATGCATGCGGAGCTGAGCGTTACGCACAAGGTCAAAGAGAAAGAGGCCTTTGTCATCCCCGAAGTCACCTTTTGCGTGCAAGGTGATCTGCACATCGATCTGTTATTAGGCAACACAAAACCAGATCAGACTCTCAATATCGTCATCGCCACCGAAGACGGTCATGAAATCAAATCGCAACTAAAGGCCAGCGATCTATCCATTCAGGATGATGGCAGACATCGCGTGCCATTGCCGTCGCTACCACTTGGTTATCATCAATTGCAGATTACCATTGGTCGTGCAAAGACGCGTTGCGCACTGATTGTTACACCGAACGAATGCTATCAATTGCCGGTACTCGCTTCTGGCAATCGACTGTGGGGTTTCTCACTGCAACTATATAGTTTGCGATCGTCAACCAACTGGGGTGTCGGTGACTTTTCTGATTTGATTCAGTTGATCAAAGCCGCTGCACCACATGGCTGTAACTTGATTGGGCTTAATCCATTGCATGCATTACGTCCTGCGGATGCGAAGCAGATCAGCCCATATAGCCCGTCCAGTCGCGACTTCATCAATGTGTTGTATATCGGCATCAACGACGTTCCGGAATATGCAAGTTGCGTAGAGGCGCAACGCTGGGTGAACGAAAATCAATCGACATTGGCTTCACTGCGAGAAACGAAATACGTCGAATACGTTGAAGTCGCGCAATGCAAGTTTGCCGTGTTGTCGATGCTATTCGCGGAGTTTTGCAAAGTGCATCTTGCCTGTGATACATCGCGCGCTCGTGCGTTCCAACAGTACGTCAATGAACAAGGTAGTAGTTTGCATCTGCATGCTCTGTACGATGCACTGGATCAGCACTTTAGCAAGAACGAAAAGACTAACTGGGGATGGCGCAGCTGGCCAAAGGCTTATCAAAACCCATACAGTAAACAGGTAAAGCAATTTGCAGGCGAACATGCACGGCAAATTGAATACTTCATGTATCTGCAATGGTTGGCGATCGCGCAGTTACAGCAAGCTCAACAAGCTGCAAAAGATGCGGGCATGCAGCTCGGACTGTATGGTGATGTCGCAGTCGGTGTGGATGCCAACGGTTCAGAAGTGTGGGCGCATCAGGACGTCTATGTCAGTGGTATATCCGTCGGTGCGCCGCCGGATCCATTGGCACTGAAAGGTCAGGACTGGGGAATTCCGCCACAACATCCGGTGGAGTTGACCCGCCAAGCCTACGCGCCGTTCATTCGCATGTTACGCGCCAACATGCGCGCCTCCGGCGCGTTACGACTGGATCATGTGATGTCGTTGTGCCGTTTGTGGTGGGTGCCTCATGGCATGTCCGCAACCGAAGGCGTGTACGTTCACTATCCGCTGGAAGACTTGATCAAACTGGTTGCGCTTGAAAGCGAGCGTAATCGCTGTGTGGTGATTGGCGAAGACCTTGGTGTGGTGCCCGACGCGGTGCGCGAGATACTCACACGCTTTAAGGTGTTTCGTTACAAGGTGTCATTCTTTGAAAAGCAGAATGGCGAGTTCATTGCACCACAGGACTATCCACGCGATGCGCTGGCGGCGGTTACCACGCATGATCTGCCATTGCTGAAAGCGTGGTGGAATAACGAAGACATCAAGCTCAGTGAATCACTGCATCACTATCCCGATCAAGCCACGCAGGAACGTGTGCAACGCGAACGTGATGTTGACCGCCATCAATTAATGCATGCATTGGTTCGCACTGGCCTTTGGCACTGGCAACCACATGAACCGTTACCTGAATATTCACATGCCTTGATGCGCGCGATCTATTTGTACTCAGCGTTGTCCAATGCGGCACTGCTTGTTGTTCAACCCGAAGACTTGCTTTACATGATCGATCCCGTGAATGTGCCAGGTACGTTTACCGAGTATCGTAACTGGTCACGCAAGCTCAGCGGCGATGTGTGTGAGCTGCTGAAGAATCCTGATACACAGGAAGTATTGCAGGCGTTGAATAAAGCAAGACGCGGAGAGAATCCGAATAGATGAAGTCGTCTGCGGTTTTATCCTTTTATGTTGCTAGTCAGTCAAATCGAAATGCCTAGCGCCTATATCTTGTTGGGCCGTCATTCCCGCGAACGCGGGAATCCAGTAATAAAATATCTTTTTCAGTCTGGGCTCGTCGAGAAATTTGCCGATTCTCTGAGGAATGGTTCGACAGGTTCACCATGAGCAGCGATGTAACTGGATTCCCGCCTTGCGGGAATGGCATATACGCAACTGGATGCCATGTGGATTTTCTCTGCTACTTGCCATTTCCTCCACATTCACCAATATTCATCTTCCTATTTCTACAGGAATTCCCAAGAATGTTTCCACTGTGGTCAAATTGAACAAGGGGAAACAATCATGAATTTTGGCGAACGTATCAAACAACTTCGAACCGAACGAAACATGACTCAGCCGCAACTGGCCGAGGCCATTGGCATTGAGCAGTCGTATCTGTCCAAGCTGGAGAACGATAAGTCGGTTCCATCACCAGATATTTTCCAGGCGATCATGCGTGCATTTAACTTGCAGGTAGAAGCATTGCTTGCTGGCGTGGATGACAACATCGTTCGTGGCGAGCTAAAGCAAATTCCAGAAGTCGCCGAGTATCTGAAAAAATCAATGACAGTAAAGGTGCATAGCATCAAGCGCTGGCTATTTGGTTCTGCCGCTGCGTGCGTACTGGGATTGACGTTATTTGCCGCAGGATACAGAGCGTTGCTGTTTCCTGCTGATGCATACACCTACAGGTCAGCAGGTATTGAGTTCCCTGGAGAACCGTCGAATATTTTTGAAAACGCCTTGTTATATTTGAACAAGCGCCAGAGTGCAGGGGAGATCACCGAACAGGAACGAGAGAAACTCGCTCTGGAGTATGCCAAGAGAGAGCGGATGGATACGCTGATACTTAACGAATACAGAGGAGACTACTTTTCTGTCCCAGTCGAAGGTGGCACAAGAACTTATAAACTCGGCAACTGGATCCCGGTGCAGAAACTTCCCAATCGTTATCTGATGTTTATTGGATCGTTATTTACGTTTGGTGGTCTATTCGGATTCTTTGTTGAGTTTCGATTGCGAAGTGTGAGGATCTAGTTAAGGAGCTCGGCAACAAAATTGTTAATGTTGGGCTTCTAAGACTCAACCCAACCTACGCGTTGTGACGCTCAATATCTGACCAAGGAGCATCGAATGCAAACTCAACCACGTCAGTGTGCAACAATCTCCAACGATCATCCAAGTACGCGTTGTTCATCGCGCGTCTCGAAGAATACCAGCGAGATAAGGCTTCGCAGTAAAGCTTAGAGTTCGTTGGAAGCATCCTGTGCCGGCCGGACGGCAATCGGCGCTAACTTGCTAGCTTTTGTTGGTGGCATCGTTCAAGGCATCCTGCGCTAATTTGTACGTTTGCAGCATCTTCGCCGATATCTCGACTTGCATCGAGTTGATCTGCTCGACACTCAGTTCACGTGAGATGGTGATTGGCTCGCCAACGGCGATTACAATGCGAGCGAACGGTGAGGGCAATACAAATTTGTCCCAGGTGCGAAATATCTTGGCAGGCTTTGCCGCGAATGCCAGCGGAACAATTGGCACTTCACTTAACTGTGCAACAAACAATGCACCAACTTTGAATTCAAAACGTGGACCGCGCGGCCCATCCGGCGTAATGAGCGGCGAAAGGCCGTCTTTACGAATGGCCTTGAATAGCTGACGTATGGCACGTGATCCGGTGTGCGTGCTGGAACCACGAATGATGCGCGCGCCATACATCTCTGCCAGCCATGTTGGCGCTTCACCATCGAGTGAAGGGCTAATCAGAAAACCATGTTTAAGTGATGAGCGACCCGATACCCAGTAACGTGCGCAAATCAGCAAGTGCTGATGCCAGCACACGGGAATCGCCATGCCCTTTGATAGCGCCGAAGCTTTCCAGTGTTCTTCACCGATCACACGAAGGCGCGCTGTACGCCATAGCAACTCCACGAAGCCATAAGCCATCCACACCAGCAAGCGATATGTCAGTCGGCGCGTGAAAGTCAGTTCACGACCAGAGACAGTGCGATAACCCAGTCGTTGCGCTTCGTCGGAATCTTGTTCGGCCATGAATAAGTTGGAAACGGGATATTGAAATCACTTTGAGTATGATATCCAGATAGCTAATGGCAGGGCAAACAATCGCAGTCCGGATTCTAATGAGCTATTTCTTGTCCACATAGACCGAAGCAGAAGTATTCACGCCAGAGCGCTTCTTGATCAGTTCCAGAACTTTCTCGTCATTGCTTTGTTCCTTGTGAGGAACAAAGAGCGCGCGACTACGATCCACCGCCGCTTGTCTTGGTTCACAGAGATAATAAATGGCAAGGCTGTTTCGCGTCACATTGGGTGGGCAAGTGATCGGCTCGGGCAGGCCATGCCATGAATTCTGGGTAGTGTCGAACAATACGGCCCGGTTGAATTTCGGCATGATGGAGGTAACCAGATTCTTTGGACCCTCATTAGCTTCATCGTGGTCCCACAGCCCCAGATGACCGCCCCAACTTTCTTCCCAGTTCGGCGTTACGTATACGAGCAGATTAAGTCTGCGTTCGAGACGAAGTTTCGGATGCAACGAATAGTCCAGATGAGTATTCAATTTGCCGCCACTGCGATGGCTGTGCAGTCCTCCTCCATTCAGACCGGGATCGGGAAACAGTTTGCAATCCGTCAGCACCTCGAGCTGGGATACAAACTCTGGTGAGTTCAAATACCAGAATAGCGTGTAAATGGTTTTTGGGAAGCGATCCCAGCTATTCAAAGCCTTTTTAATTTCAATGGGATTGTCATAGACGTACCAGAGTTTGTCATCGAATGATGGAAACTCGGCAACAATGTCACTGATCGCCGATTCTGTTAGGAACGAATCAATAACCAGATGATGAAATGGTTTAGCGATGGTCCACGTTTCTTTGTAGGAGAGGATGTCCACCGGGTTTATTAGCGAGGGGCCAATTTCAGAGCTGTTCATATGCATATCCAGAAATTAAGCTGTGTCAGACGACCGACAAATACATCCGCGTCTGCGTATCAGTAGAATCGACATGCTCGCGCGACCTGCTAATGTACCTGCGAACCGCAGAACTCTCAAATGTGTGAAGTAACTGTTATCGTTTATTTGTAAGGACAGTTACTTACAGCTTGTTGTTGATTATTTCTACCGAGTCTGAGATGTTGTTGCTTCACTCAAAGACCGCTCAGGCTCAATAAATTATCTGGCCGCCCTTTAGTTTGTGATTTAAAAAATAGAACTCAGTGTCACCATGACGTCAGGCATGCAACCCTCAATTTCGGTAATGATTCCAGTTTATGAGCCAAAGCCATTTCTGTTGACCACGTTAAAAAGTGTGCTCACGCAGTGCAATGATTTCCCCGACGGAACGATGGAGATTGTTCTGGTTGATGATGGTTCTCCAAAAACAGATGTCAGCGCGTTAATCAGTTCAATTGAAAACGCGGACAGAGTAAAACTGGTTCGGTTCGAGGAAAACGTCGGTCTTGCACGCAACTGGAATCGGGCAATTAGTCTTGCACGCGGCGAATTCATTCATATCCTGCATCAGGATGACGTGGTGTTGTCCGGTTTCTATAAACGTCTGTACACCGCACTATCACAGCATCCAGAAGCCGGGATGGCATTTTGCCGACACGCTATTATTAATGCAGAAGATGCTATTGAGAAGGTATCCCATCGCGAGCGATGGACCAGTGGTGTGTTGAATAACTGGCTTGCTCGAATCGCAGTACGAGTGCGACTGCAATGTCCATCTGCCATTGTAAGAAGATCAACCTACGATAAGGTCGGATTGTTTCGAGAAGATTTGATTCATGCTTTGGACTGGGAAATGTGGGTG
>DATAHE010000116.1:0-6996 GCA_036263355.1 Steroidobacteraceae bacterium
TGTGACGGCAAGTGCAGTCAAAACCTGAATGACAAGCTACTGATCAAACGAGTGCCGTATTGATATTCGCGGCAAGCGCAGTTACTGGGCTTTTAACGCTACCGCGAGCAGCATGCGTGCCTTTTCCCAATCGCGTTGCACAGTACGGATGCTGACCGCCATAGCACCAGCGATCTCTTCCTCCTGCAGCCCTCCGAAGTAACGCATCTCGACCACCTGGGCGAGGCGCGGTTCCAGCACCATCAACTCTTCCAGCGCTTCGTGCAATTTGATGATCTGCTCATCAGAAGCGGTAAGCGAATCTGCAATATCCGTATCCAGCGTCAGATCTGGTTTATTGCCGCCACGCTTGCTGGCCATGTGTCGTCGTGCCGTATCCACAATCACGGAGCGCATCACATGCGATGCATACGCGAGAAACTGGCCTTCATCTTCTGCACGTACCTCACCACTTTTCAGAAGGCGCAAATAGGATTCATGAACCAGCGTTGTCGTGTGAATAAGTCCACGATAATCGTTACGATGTAATTGCGCACTGGCGATTGATCGTAATTCGCCGTAGAGTAATTCGAATAGCTGATCGGCAGCATCGCGAGCGCCGCTGGCCTTTGCAGTTAATAATGTAGAAACGTTTTGCATCGGTCCACCGATGTAGTACTGCCAATGTGATTATGGTTCATCTTATCTGTCCCCGGGTGCATCGGGAAATATAACAGGTCTTGTATGACAATTACCCGAAAAAATTGGTCGCGCCTGTCCGGGCTTCTGGATGAAGCACTTGAATTACCGGAAGCACAGCGTCTTGAATGGCTGGAACAGCTTCGTCTGGATGATGAATCGCTGAAATCACAGTTGCGTGAACTACTAATGGCGGCGAATGGTCAACAAAACCCACTGGAGAAACCACCCGACTTTCAGGCGGCGCTACAGAGAGAAATGCCACGATTTACGCAAGCAACTATTGAGTTACGTACAGGACACTTGATTGGACCTTATCGACTGATACACGAACTCGGCCGCGGGGGCATGGGGGCCGTATGGCTGGCTGAACGTGTTGATGGAAAATATAAACGTGAGGTGGCACTTAAATTTCCGTACGCTGGACCTTATCAACAGCAACTTGCAGAACGATTGATACGCGAGCGCGAGATTCTTGCTGCCCTACAGCATGCAAACATTGCGCGCATGTACGACGCAGATATAACGGAATCGGGTCAACCTTTCCTTGTATTGGAATACATTAACGGCATCGCCATTCATCAGTATTGTGACGATAAACAACTGGATCTGTCTGCACGGTTATTATTGTTTCAACAAGTGTTAAATGCGGTGCGTTACGCGCATGATCACTCCGTTATTCATCGTGATCTCAAACCGTCAAACATCCTCATAACGCCAGACGGTATTGCCCACCTCCTTGACTTTGGCATTGCAACACTGATTACCGATGGTCAAGCCCACGAAACTCCATTGACGACAATGGGCGGGCATTTACTGACACCCGAATATGCAAGCCCGGAGCAAGTGGAACGAGCTCCCATTACCACTGCTTCAGATGTTTATTCACTGGGCGTAGTGCTATATGAATTGCTTACCGGCTTATCACCTTATCCCCATAATCGTGATCAGAAAGCACAGCTGGAACAGGACGTAGTGAACGGAGATGTCATCACTCCCAGTCGGTCACAGATTACCAGCAACGCCGCTAGAAACCGGCGCTCATCGCCGCAACAACTCCGTCGTACATTGCGCGGCGAACTGGATACATTGTTGCTGAAGTCGCTGAAGAAGGAAGTCAGTGAACGCTATCTGTCTGTCGACACTTTAAACGAAGACATTCGACGCTACCTCGCTTATCAACCTATATTGGCGCAGCGTAGCTCGCATTGGTATCAGATCAAGAAATTTGCACAACGCAATCGTGTCGTAGTTGCATCATTTGCCGCAATCATGTTTACGATGGCTGCTGGCACCAGCATTGCATTGTGGCAAGCCCGTCAGGCTCAGCTGGAACGAGATCGTGCGATTGCTTCTGCTGCACGCAGTGAAGCCGTTTCAGATTTTGTGCAATTAATGCTCACCGAAGTCAATGATGGAAACCAGCCCATCACCATCCAGCAGTTGCTCGAACGCAGCGAATCCATTGCCACGAAGACATATTTTAAAGATAACGAACAACACGCAGCGATTCTTGAAATGCTGGGTGAATATTATCTTTCCCTGGGTGAACTAGACCGGGCCAACTCGGTTTTATCTCAGGCACTTATTGCTATTGGCGAGAAACCTGAAGCGGTGTTAAAGGCCAGGCTTCTTTGTCTGTCAGCAGTCGGCCATTTGCTGACGGGTGATCGGCAATTGGCAATCCAGCAAATGACCGAGGGGCTTGCTACTTCGAGCGGCACACCTGAAGTGCATGCAAGATGTCTTGAGACTCGTGCCTACTTTGAATATGAGGACGGCCAAATTGAACCAATGCTTGCGGACTTGCATGAGGCAAGGAGATTACTATTGGGATCGGGTGTTAACAAACCAGAATTAAATGCAAATCTGCTGTCCGATCTCGGTACTGCCTATGCACATCTTGGGCGTTATCAAGAAGCCGATAACCAATTTTCAGAGGCGGTTGCAGTTCTCAACAGTATGGGAAGAAGCGAAACCACTACTGTTTTGCAGATTGAAAATAACTGGGCATCGATTTACGTGAGCAGCGGCAACCCATTGAACGCACTGAAACACTTTGACGAAGCGCTCCGAATTGCACGCAAGCGTGGTGTAAATCCTTCCGCGAATGACTTGGCGGACTCGAATCGCGCTCGCGCACTTTTTGATCTGAGACATTATCAGGAGGCTTATGCTGAATATCAAAGTGGCCTGGAGAAAGCTGAAAAGCAAGGCGACCTGCTTGCAATGGTCACAGCGAGACAAGGCATGGCGGAGGTATTGATTGCCCTCGGCAACCTTGATGAAGCGGAACGCAGAATCCGGGAAGCAGATTCGATGCTAAATCAGGAAATACCCAACAGGGATGAAAGAAAGCAATATGCGCTCGCCTTAAAGGGAATGCTTGCGGTTAAACACAAACGATATAAAGAAGCAATTGACGATTTTTCGCAGAATATTGACTTCTTCCTCGCTCGCAAAATGCAGCATGGCGGACTGTTACGTCGCCTGATACTGCGTAGTGAAACTTACTTTGTGATGCAGGATTATCCACTAGCAAAAGCAGATGCAGTTCGCGCGTACGATATCGCACACAAAATGACAGGTGATGGTTACTCTTCGTATACCGGGAACGCTGCACTTCTTCTTGCAAAGGTATACGTAGCGCAGAACCAGCGGACAGAAGCCAATCAATGGGCCTCCATCGCTGTAAAACAGCTTGAAGGGTCAGTGGGCACCACACATCCTGATACGATTGAAGCGAAGGAGTTGGTTAGTCACTAATTCGACTTATTGTTATACGAGTGAGCTGAAGGTGCGGAAGCCGGTGCGGATTCTCGCTGCGATCGACGACAACGATCGTTAAATACTAAGTCAATTAATTGTTGAACCGATGACGGTTTTCATTGAGCAATTACGTTTCTATCTGGCAAGTTGTGGACGTAATTGAACCGCTAACCGCTGATGGTCAGCATTGATGCGCTGGCTTTTAAGACTGATTAGTTGAGAGATGATGTATCGTCTTATGGATTAACAATCTATTGCTTATGTCCCGTGTCATCCATTGCCTGGATGAACAGTGATAAATACATCGATTATTATATGGCAATCAATGTAAAGAACTGGTCGCGACTATCCAGCCTTTTGGATAGCGTACTTGAATTGCCAGAAGAAGATCGCCTCCCATGGCTGGATAAACTCGAGCTCGATGATGCAGACCTAAAGAAGCAGCTGCATGAGTTATTGACATCAGATCAGGGAACGGGAAGCCCGTTGTACAAACCTCCGGATTTCTATGGGGTGCTGAAAGAAGAAATGCCCAGGCTGCAAATGGATGTTGAACTGGAGTCTGGCCGGTTAATTGGTGCTTACCAGTTGCTGCGCGAACTGGGACGTGGCGGCATGGGTGTGGTATGGCTCGCGGTACGCATGGACGGTACGTTCAAGCGCGAAGTAGCACTTAAGTTTCCTTACGCTGGACCACGTCAACGGCAATTGGCGGAACGCTTGATGCGTGAACGCGACATTCTTGCCGGATTACAGCACGCCAACATTGCACGCATGTATGACGCCTTGACCACAAGTACAGGGCAACCCTTTCTGGTGTTGGAATACATTAATGGCGTCCCCATTCATCAATATTGTGATGAACAGAAGCTGGATATCCACGCACGGTTAACGTTGTTTCAACAGGTACTAAGTGCAGTACGTTACGCGCACTCGCATTTTGTAGTTCATCGCGACATTAAACCGTCGAATATATTGATCACCTCTGACGGTGCCGTTCATTTGCTTGATTTCGGCATTGCAACGCTGATCACCGAGGGTGAAGCGACCGAAACGCCCCTCACTCAATTCGATGGTCATGTCCTGACGCCGGAATACGCAAGCCCCGAGCAGATCTCTAAAATACCAGTCACCACGGCTTCTGACGTGTATGCGTTGGGTGTGGTGCTGTACGAATTACTCACCGGCGCCTCCCCCTATCCCTATTCGCGCGAGCAACGTGCTCAACTGGAACAGGCCATCTCCAATGCAGAAGTGGTAACTCCAAGTCGTGCGCCTATCAGCAAGACCGCAGCCACTCATCGCAACACGCAAGTACCAACGCTGCGACGCACGCTGCATGGCGAGTTGGATACCTTGTTGCTAAAAGCGTTGAAAAAAGATATCGACGACCGTTATGCATCGGTGGATACATTCTATGAGGACATCAGGCGTTATCTCGCGCATCAGCCGATACATGCACAACCGGATTCAGAATGGTATCGCATAAAAAAGTTTGCTCGACGTAACCGGACTGCTGTCGCCTCTGTTGTGGCCATCATGCTCGCACTGCTCATCGGCACTGGCATTGCATTGTGGCAGGCTCGTCTTGCAAACCAGCAGAGGGATCGCGCTATAGCGTTAGCAACGCGCAGCGAAGCAGTAACCGGATTTATGAGACTGAGGGTTACTGAGATTGCCGATGTGGATAAACCTATTACCATGCAAACGCTTCTCGCACGTGCTGAAGATGCCGTTTCAAAATCGTTTTCAGGCAATGCCGATCAACAAGCGGCGGTGTTGGAAGTGCTCGGTAGCTATTACCTGGACTTAAATCAATCTGAACTTGCGAATGAGTCATTTGTTAAAGCACTTGCGCTAACCAAGAACAGTCGCGACTATGAATTCAAGGCACTGCTGAACTGCAGCATAGGTCGCGTATTTGATCAATTGGGAAATGTCGACAAGGCACGTGAATACATTAGTGCCGGACTTGATATGTCGCGCGACTATGCGCTTGTTCATACGCAGTGCCTTCAGGCGCGTGCTTACCTGGCATTCGCAGTTGACGACATGAATGCCGCCTTAAGAGACATTCATTCTGCTCAAGAAACACTTCGAAATGCAGGATTGCACCCATCAGATTTGGTTCTTGCGCTGTTGTTGCAAGCGGCAGATGTTGAGCTTGAGTTGGGCCGCACATCTGATGCTGAACGTGACTACGCGACGACTTACGAACAACTGACTAAGCTTGGCTACGGCGAACAATCGCTTGCAATGGTGGTTCAAAATAATTGGTCTGGTGCAGATAGCTACGCTGGCAATCCACGGGGCGCTTTAGCGCATCTTGACAAGGCAAGGGAAATTGCGCACAAGCGCGGTGTCAATAGAAATGGCGACAGCGCCTTTTCGGCAAATTACGGAGCAGAGCTCCGCAATCTTGGTCGCTACCAAGAGGCGCTCCATGAATATCAGCTAGGAATTGAGTCCGCCCAAAGGAATGGCCGTGTTTCTGATATAGCTGCAGGCAAGCAAGGTATGGCGAGAACTCTACTCGCGCTTGGACGTATTACTGAGGCCGAACAAATATTGCATCAGCTTCTTTCCATGGTAGGCAAAGAAATACCACCTGACAGCTTCGATGCAGAGAGAGTATCGTTATTAAGTGGGTTGGTGGCATTGGCAAAGCGGCATTACGTCGATGCGGCAGATATTTTTTCGCACAACATTGACTTCCTTTCCGCACACAATCAGCTCGGCGCAGCATATGCATACAATCTCAAGCTACGCGGTGACGCCTACCTCGGGCAGAACAATCTTACGGCGGCGTGGGCTGATGCCATTAAGTCCTATGATATTTTGCACTCTCTTCAGGGAACATTACGATATTCCAGTTACGCGGGCGAGACAGCGCTATTGCTCGCCAAAATAGAATCCAAGCGTAATAACGCTGACGAAGAACGCAAGTGGAGCACGATCGCTTATCAGCAATTACAAGGCTCACTCGGCGACACGCATCCAACAACCATCGAAGCAAAACAATTGCTCGATAGCGCTCAAGCCGTTCACTAGTTGCGTACAGTAAGCGTCCGACAGTCATTCGATAATAACAAATGCACAAATACGATTGCCTGCAGTCAACGTGACTGCCTCAACGCGTCCACTTATTTTTGAGCAATCACTACGCTCATCCGTACTTGCCGCCCCAAACATCAATAGTCGCTAAGTACATTACGCATATTGAAAACCCACCTTTCTTCATAAGGCGCGTCATATCACCGCATCTAATTGCGTCTTCACTTATGTGCGTACGTTGCCTTTGTTATTCCATCATCATGGAGTCTCGAAGGTAGTACCTCACCGGTACATAGAAATTGATGTACCAAAATATCGGCCGCCTTGTCTTTGTAAAGAAATACATAATTCTTAACGAGGGACACAAAGCCGCCAACTCATTCCTTAGTTAGTTATATAAAGGGGACTCAAACAATGTATTCAAAACGCAGAGCTTCGCGACCGTGGTTGTGGAGAATATTTTCATCATCGGCCGCCGCCGCGCTCATAATTTTT
>DATAHE010000117.1:0-12249 GCA_036263355.1 Steroidobacteraceae bacterium
CCAGGCCACCGCTTGCGGCAACACCTTTAATAAAGCCGTTAACACCTGCCACTGCGCATCGCTGTAATGTGGCGAAGGTAATAGATGTACACCATTGAATAGATCGGCTAAACCAGAAATATCTTTGAATACATTTAACAAAGCCTCCATACGATGCTTTGCTTCAGGGTTGGTTGTTGGAAATCCCTGCGTCTTAGTCAATGAGTTGTAGAAGTGACCTTCCTGTGTGCATAGCACCGAAGCGATGCCACGCCATGCTGTAATGTCATGCTCTGAAGTACCCGGCATCGCTTCAAGCTCTGCGCATGCATGCAATAGGGGTTCAAGCTCAGCTTTCGGGTTATTGCTCAACCGATTGTTCGCTGCGTACTTCGCCATCTCAACCAGTTCCTGATGCGCCATCTCCGGAATAGAGACGCGAAGCAATTGCAGATGATGTGTGATGGCCGCACACAGAGTCTGTTCGATTTTCTCGCGTTGTTCGTGACTTGAATGATGATTGACAAACGGCAGCCATTGATCGCGGCGTTGCAAAAGATCAACCAGCATTTCAATCAACGCAGGTACTCGATTTGCAACATGCAGCAGCACAATCTCAAGTTGAGCAGAAATATCATCGTCTTCGCCCAGCTGTGCAATTAACGCCTTCGCTGCGGACTCGTAGATATCTGCGACATCAGTTGCAATCTCCAGCACTGTTCCAGTGCCAGATAGAATGGGCAACCGCCGTGCAAGACTTGCGTTCAGTGCGTCCATCGTTTGAATGCGCAGTCGCGACGGATGCGATAGCAAATGCCATTGTTGTTGCCGGTCTTTCTCCAATACTGCTTGCGCCAGATCCCAAGTCAATGCCTTGTGAGCTTGCTCAGGTCGCGGTGATTCGCTCGCAATCTTTAACGCCTGAAGAATACGATTGCTCATTTCACTGGCTGCTTTGCGCGTAAAAGTAATCGCCAATACTTGTTCTGGTTGCGGCACAAGCGCAAGCAAGCGCAGATAACGTTGCGCCAGCAACTCTGTTTTGCCAGAACCTGCAGGTGCCTGAACGATAAATGAGTGTGCAGGTGACAGAGCCTGCAAACGAATGTCGTGATCAACAGCAGGACTATTCATCTTCAACCTCCGCATCCAGTTCCTGTTGTTCCTTGATGCGACACAGGCCTGTCAACATGCAATAGGTGCATTCGTTCTTGAGCGGGTTAACTTCGGCACGCCCCTGTTTGAATTCCTCAGCAAGATTATTAACTACGATTCGCCAGTGATCGAGCAGCTGCGGCCATGATTCCACACCATGCAATTTGTTTCGTGAGCGACCCTTACCGTACTCGCTGATGCCATTGGCGATACCCTCTCGATCAGCCAGCCCTCGAATCTCTGCAGTGCCCGGTGCGAGCACAGCATAGGCGATACCACTTAACTGGTCTGCATGCGCCAATGCATATAAAGGTAACTGCGGACTGCGCGGTCGACCGGGTTCATCCACATCCAGCCAGTCCTTAATGCGATACGCATCACCGGTTTTATAATCAATCAATACTTGCTTGCCATCGGCCAGGCCGTCAATACGGTCGGGTTGAATGCGTAACGTCAATCCGGCAATGTCGAATAATTCTCGCTGTTCATTCTGTTGCACGGTAAACGGTTGTCGTCTTGATTCCTCTTGTAACAGCAACATGATGACGTCAACGGCGACCATCACCTCAATCTGTACGAGCTTCTGATGGTGCGGCGATGGTGCTGAGAATTGCGATTGCGATAGTCTGTCCGCAATGGAATGAACTCGCGCGCGTAACGCAGCCTCATTATCCAGCGCCATTCGAAGTCCGTTATATTCTTTTAATTCATGCCAGATATCCTGCAGCACACGATGAATAAAGCGACCACGATCCTGTGGCGCAATGCCTGACACACTGGGCTCTGGTGAATCGGCGAATAGTCTGAGTTCAGCCTGTGCCTTGAATGCACAGCGTGATTGCAGTTCGATGACCCGTGATCCCTGTTTGATTACACCGCCAGGATGCGGTGGCAATGTTGCGTCTACAAACTTCTCCAGCAGCGGTCTTGATTGATACATGGCTTGTATCAATGTGCCCACTTTGGAACGTGGAATTGCTTCCATTGTTACCACAGGCCAGCTGGTTAATGCACTGGCACGCAACTCAACATCGTCATCATGTTGTGGCCAGCTGACAATGACGTCGTGCGCACTACTGACCAGGCGTTGCAATTTTGTCTTGGCCACAGACAAGGACGTGTCTGCTCTCGACATTGGTAGTTGATGTTTGTATTGAAGTTCAATGGGAATGAATGGATCAGGTTGCGGCGGTGGCGGCCAGTCACCAGCATGCACACCGGTAATCCATAGCGCATCGAATTGCATTCCTGCTGCGGTCTCTGCGTCAATAATTGTGACTGGCGATTCGTCCGTCTCCGGTGCAAATCGCGTTTGCCTGATGGCATTACCAAGTAGCTGTCTTGCAGTGGTGAATTCAATGCGGCTTGTTACTTCATCCAGACTGCTCAGCCGTGCCAGCACTTCCTGGAATTTCTCTCGAGTCTGGTGTTCATCACTGGTTAACGAACGTCCTTGTGCCCAGCCCATCACAGACAAGGCTTTGATAATGCGTGTAACCCATTCACTGGGTAGAACTTTTGTGCTGAGGTCTTGTTTATACGTTGCAGCGGATTGCAGCAAACTACCGAGCAACGGAGAAGTGGCCATTGCCATATGCGCAACATCAGCGACTTTAAGTTCATTGCGCCCCGCTTTGCGCAAGATATTATCGAATTGTGCACGATAAGGCGCCTCCGGTTCATAATCCGCAATAAAAGGCGAACGAAAGTATTGTGACCATGCGTTGCTGTCGCTCTTATCATCCAGTAGTTTCAAACAGTGCAATGCCAGATCCACCAGTGGATAAGATTGCAGCGGCGCACTGGCATAAATGGACAGCGGCGCCGAGTATTCGCCCAATACGCTGCGTGATGCGGGCGCCAGTACGCCGCTGAATATTCTGCGCACTTGCGATGCGTTCGATTCAAGATTCGCGACGACAACACCCACACTGTCTCTGCCCTGCTCCACTTGATAGCGCGCCCAACGAGCGGCTACCTGCAACTCTTCCTCAGCATCTTTCATCGCCACTGCTTGAGTTTGTTGATTGATATCCGGCATTGGATCGAGATGAATGATGCAACTCTTTGCGCGCCAGTGATCAATTAAATCCTGTATTGCAGGTGTTAGTTGATCAAAGCCGGTGAAATGCAGTTCACAATCAGGGATGTAGTTACTCTGCTGTATCCATGCAGGCAGTTGCGCCATGTCAATTAAATTTTTCTGCCGCGTGTATTTCTGAAATTCCTTAACCCAGCGAGCGAACACACGCGCTTCTTCGTGATCGTAGAGATCAAGTGATTCAACCGGGATCCGGTATTGATTAAGCAGCTGCCAGCTGCGTAAGGCACTGCGCGCTGCTTGTGTTGGGCTAAGCAACTGATGAGTATTGTCCCTGCTGACAATCAATTCCCATATCACCTGACATTGCAGATCGTTCAGTAGCCGCGGAACAGGTGAAAGATGCTGGCGCTGGTGAACAAACACCTCACCCAGCCACGCATTCCAGGTCATTACCGCCGGTGTTGGCCAGGAAAGCTTGCCTTGTTGTTGAGCGAACTCTGCGTAATCAAGACGTAGTCGATGTGCAAGTCGCTGACTTGCACATAGCACAATCGCACCGCGCTCAAGTGCTTGATATAAAGATGCTTCCACTGCTTGCGAGAGAAATCGCTACACAGCTTTTAATGCTGGTGCTGGACGCGATACCGGTTGGCGACCAGCCGCATAGCTGTCGAGTAATTCTTCCATGCGATTGAATACATCGTGAATGACTTCGGCACGAGGCAGATGCGTAATGCGGAAGTGATTGCGATATGGCACGTTGAAGCTGGAGCCTGGCGCAATCAGCACATGTTTATGTTCGAGCAGATCGAGTGCGAACTGCTTGTCATCTATCTCCGGCAGCACTTCCGTGCGAATCTTGACGAAGTCGTAAATCGCACCGCGTGACAGATTCACATCCAGATACTTGCTCTTGCGAACGTTGTCCTGAATCGCCTGACGAGTCTCGAACAATCTTCCACCGGGTCGCACCAGTTCCTTGATGCTTTGATTGCCACCCAATGCAGTTTGTACTGCCCACTGTCCGGGCACGTTGGCGCACAGACGCAGTGATGACAGCAACTCCACCGCACTGAGGTAATCACGCGCATGTTCAATGTCACCCGAAAACACAGCCCAGCCCACGCGATAACCGCAGGCACGATACACCTTCGATAGTCCTGACAGCGTGACGCACAGTGAGCTGTTTACTAGCGTAGCCATGGGCGTGAAGCTCGAGTCACCGTACAGAATCTGGTCATAGATTTCATCGGAGAACACCACCAGGCGATGTTTCTCCGCAAGCTTCGCAATGGCTTCAAGCACAGCACGCGGATACACCGCGCCGGTTGGGTTATTCGGATTAATCACGACAATTGCACGTGTGCGACTGGTGATCATCGCTTCGATGTCTTTGGGGTCGGGCACGAAATCGTTTTCGGGACGACAGGGGTAATGCACTGCCTTGCCACGATTGAGATTCACGGCTGCTGTCCACAGTGGATAGTCAGGGCTCGGCACCAACACTTCATCATCAGTGTTTAACAGACCACGCAAGGTCAGATCGATGAGCTCGCTAACGCCATTGCCAATCACGACATCATCCGCATTGACGTTCCGCACACCACGACTTTGTTGAAGCATGGCGACT
The DNA here is from genome assembly GCA_036263355.1 of Steroidobacteraceae bacterium. Classification (GTDB taxonomy): domain Bacteria; phylum Pseudomonadota; class Gammaproteobacteria; order Steroidobacterales; family Steroidobacteraceae; genus CAILZL01. The sequence continues at coordinate 4,809 of DATAHE010000117.1, forward strand.
GCTTCGCGTGCGGGGAAGATACCCTTCTGATGACAGTAACCTTCGCTGGCGCGCAGGTTTTCAATAATGGCCAGTCGCATGGTTTCCGGGGTACGGAAGCCAAATGCACCGGGGTTGCCAATGTTCAACGAAATGATGTCGAAGCCCATCTTCTCCATTTCCTGGGCGCGACGTGCCAGTTTGCCCCGGATCTCGTATTTCACGTTAGCAAGGCCAGAGCTGGGACGAAACGTTTGCGCAGTCATGATGACACCGTACAAGCAACAACTGAGGCGCAGACTAGCAAAGAATTATCGGGTTGCCGAGTGGTAGCTCACACAATTACCGGGGTTTTTGCACAAAAGAACCAGCCCAGCGCGGGCTGGTTCAGTTGTTGTTATCGAATTGAATGATCAAGCGCTGGCAAGATCAGTTATTCGGCGCTCCAGCAGTCACCCATGCACGCAGCTGATCAATTTCCGCCTGCGACAACTGCCCGCCGAGCGGCATGCGACTGCCAGTGATACTCGCATCTCCTTCCACTTTGCGAATCAGGTAACTGTTGTCCGGATCTGAAGGCTTGATTTTCATCAAGGTGTTCTGCTCAATGCTTGGTACATTGACCAAGGCTGCAAAAGTATTGGCCGCCGAGGTGAGGTTCTGTACACCCGGCAGGATGGTGCCCGTTCCATTGTGACAACCGGCGCATTTGGCGGTGAAGATGTTGACCTGTAATTGCGCTAGTGTCGGAGGTGTTTGTGCAATCTGTGCACGCACTTCACCACTGGCGTGTGCGTTCGTATTCACGTTTACGTACCACTTGCTGCTGTTGTAGTTGGCAATATCTGCATCAGTGAGGGTTACGTTCTCATTCCACCAATGGCCTGCGACAGCATTGTCCGCAACCAACGTTGCCAAGGACACGCCATTGGTACTTGAACTACCCGTTAACAACTCTGCACCGCTCGCGTTGTTCACACTAAGGTTCAGGTTTACCGCTGCCTTCTTTGTGATGGTGTTGACAGTAACCGCCACGGTGCCAGTTATGCTGCTCGTCACCGATGGTACTTCCTGGTCGCCACTTAAGGATGCCCATGTAACCGTTACGCCAGCTGGCAATATCTGTCCACGCAATGCGCCTTGTGGCGCGGCCGAAGTTGCCACGAGCAGATACATCTTTCCGGCTTGCAAATCGAGCAGCTGGTTTGCATTAAGCGTGCCGGACAGATTCCACATATTTACGTTAGTAGAACTTTGTGTGAATGAAAGGACCATCGCCCCGTTGTTGCCTGCGAAAGCATCATTCAATGTAACGGCTGTCGCAGTAACGCCGGTCAACGTTACAGAGCCCGTCATCATTCCTGCGGCATCAAAGGTGATGGAGGCGGCTGCGCTCGTCGATGAGGATGAAGATGTCGACGTTGCAGAAACGATCTGTTTGCTGTCAAGGTTCAATGACAGTTGAGTTGAAGCCACGACTGAGCTAGATGATGAGGCACTGGAGCTGGAATAAGAACTGCTGCTATAACCACCACCGTTATAACTTGAACCACCATAGCCACCACCACCGCAGGCTGCCAACCCACAGGCTATGAATAGAAGTAACATCAGTCTGAAATTACGTGACAAGTCAATGTTGAAAATGGACGACATAGCGCACCCCGGTCAGTTGGCAATCATGTTGAAACTGATCATAGGTTCCTCAACGCCGACTCAAGGTTCATTGAACCTTTTCCGGGATCACAGGCACTCACCGCCTGCGTCCAACTTTTCGCCAAGCTTTTAAGGGCGCATACTTGCGATAACAACTGCGTTACGTGGATGGTAATGCCAACCCAGTGGAGCCAGACTTGATCATCACACTCAGGAGTTTGTTTGCCTGTGTCGCTGCGTTATCGCTAAGCCAGCAGACCAATGCGGCAAATCCGTCTGCTGTGGAATTACCGATGGGATTAGGCGGCTCAGTGACATGGACCAGTGATTACGTGTTACGAGGTGTATCACAAACTTTTAATCAACCTGCGTTGCAGGCTGATGTTCATATTCATCCTGCTGATCATTGGATTGTTGGCGCATGGGCATCGACGTTACATACCTTGCGTGGCACCCGATCAACGGAACTGGATGTTTATCTCAGCCACAAATGGATCATGTCTCAGGACCTGAGTCTTGATATCGCCGCAACACACTACGCATACCTTAACGATCCGCGATCGGCCTCTTACGACTATGATGAACTCGCGCTTTCGGCTTATTGGGCCGATACGATGTATGCGCGGATCGCATGGTCCCCCAACGCCGATCTGTACTGGTATCCGGTTTATGCCTATCACAATCAATCCACGATAACTGTTGAGGCGGGTTATCACCGGCCCCTACCACACGGTTTTCATTTTCAGATTGGCGGCGGTATCTATGTTCCACTGGCCCAGGACACCGGAAAGTATGCATATGGCAGCGCGGGATTCAGTCGACGCTTTGGTTCGATCCGCGCGGAGGTGAACTATTTTTATGTTCAAAGCCGTGAACATCGAGTTTTTAACGCCGGACCTGCAGGCGGCCCGTGGACCGCCACCGTTTCTTGGGGTTTTTGACTATTTCAATGTCACCTTTGAACCTTAACGGATAAAAGTGTCACCGACCGCATAAGATGGTTGTACTTAGAGAAAGGCGCAGGCCGACGTTCTTGTTGGATGAATCACGTAGATTAATTTGCTATGGATGAACGCACTTCCACCACATCGAGAAACGAAAGTGATCAGTCACTGCTCGCACGTGTGGTACTGCATGATCGCGACGCGTTTCGCGAACTGTATATTGCCTATCATCGAAGACTCTCCCGCTTCCTGATGCGTTTGACCAGACAGCACGATGTCATTGAAGAAGTCATTAACGATACACTGTGGATTGTGTGGAAGCAGGCGGCGAGCTTCCGCAATGAATCGCAGGTGTCGACCTGGATCATGGGTATTGCATATAGACGAACATTAAAAGCATTAAAGAGCGCCGGTAGTCGTCAGTTAATCGATATTGACGACGCCACCTTAGCTGCACCGGACGACTATGCTACCAGCGAAATGAATGAATGGATCTTGCGCGGCTTGAATCAGCTACCACTGGAGCAACGATTGGTGCTGGAGTTTGCCTATGATATGGGTCATTCCTGCGAGGAGATTGCTGCCATCATGGATTGTCCTGTGAATACCGTTAAGACACGTCTGTTTCATGCGCGGCGAAAGTTGCGCGATCTGCTGCCTGCGCTGGCCGGTGCTGTTGAATGATTTTCATGAAAGCGTTTCATCATGACTGAACATATCCTCGAATTACTACCCTGGTATATCAATGGTCGCCTGAGCGCGGAGGACCGCGCCAAAGTGAATCATCATCTACAGCATTGTGTGCAATGCACTGCTGAACTGAACGTGCATCAGCATATTCAGGCGGCTATCACTGCTCCAGTAACGATAGAGATTGCGCCACAGCCTTCATTCAATAAGTTGTGGGACAAGATTACTGCGGCAGAAGACGCTGAACTGTCTGGTAAGGATAATGATCAAAGCTCATTCAAGTCACTGCTTCAGGATTTCATCCCGGATACTCGAGAATGGTTACGCCGACACTGGATGCCGATCGTGATCTCAGCGCAAGCAGCAGCGATCATCGCCTTGTTTAGTCTTCTAGTTTTTCAGCATCAACCATCAAGCGCTGCCAACGCCGCTTATCGTACAGTAACCAGCTCTACGACGGCGAATGGCATCGTTATTCATGTGGTATTCGACGATGCCATCAGACTGGCTGATATCAAGGACATTCTGTTGCGCTCGAACCTGCAAGTGTCGTCAGGACCTACCGCTGCTGGCGTCTACTCGCTTACACCTGTTAATGCCGAAACGAACACACAGCTGACGGTAAAGACACTGCGAGACGATCCACGTGTGCGTTTTGCAGAAATCTCTCATGAGTAGATTTGCAGTCATCGTCGCGGTCTTAGTCTTTGCAGGTTGCACTACAGTGCCTACGACCGTGCAGCCAGTCAATGACGCTCATGTTCGCGAACATCCAGAGCAATACCTGGTACTTGCGGTGAAGAATGATGCCGACGCGTCTTATGCGCATGCAGGTTCTACTGTGCGCGGTTACGATAGCAATCATGAGTACGCGCAATCCGCACGGGCGCGAAAGCTATTGAAAGAAATCGCTGTCGAATACCAACTCGAATCCATCGATAGCTGGCCAATCCAATTGCTAGCCATGCAGTGCGTCATCTTCAAACCAGTTGGCACGGAATCTGGTGCGACATTGATTAACAAACTGCAGCGCGATCCTCGCGTATTGCTGGCGCAACCTCTGCAAAATTTTTCGACCAATTCCACGCCAGCAAACCCAGAACCTGATTCCTATCAATCATTGCAGCAGAGCCTGCGCCGCATGGACATCGTCAATGCGCATCGGTGGTCGCGTGGACGCGGCATTAACGTCGCCGTTATTGATACAGGGATGGATATCAATCATCCGGACTTGAAAGGACGCATCACTGAGCAACGTAACCTTGTCGATGATGATCAGCAGCAATTCGCCCGGGATCGTCATGGCACTGCGGTCGCAGGTGTTATTGCCGCTGATGCAAGCAACGCATCAGGCATTATCGGCATTGCACCCGAAGCGAATTTGATCGCACTAAAGGCTTGCTGGCAACTGCAAGCGAACCGGGACGATGCCCGTTGCAATACTTTTACTTTAGCGAAAGGCATTGCCAATGCCGTGCAATTACATGCGCAGATCATCAATCTTAGTGTGGTTGGCCCTGATGATGCGTTGTTAACCGCGCTTGTCAAGCAGGCCCAACGCGCAGGCATTGTGATTGTCGGTGCAAAAGATGCCAGTGATGAAAATCGCTTTCCCGCCAGCCTTCCCGATGTAATTGGTGTCAGTTCAATGGAACTACGGGAGGCACATGAAGAATTAGTCTCCGCACCCGGTCGTGATGTCTTAACGCTACTACCCGGCGGTCGTTACGACTTTGCTTCGGGCAACTCCATTGCCACTGCAGAAGTAACGGGGACCATTGCTTTGTTGATGGCAAGAGACAAGCACAATCTGGATAGTGCACAGCTGAAGAAAATATTACTGCAGAATACCGAGAGCAGCAGTATCGATAATCTTGCATCGATTAACGCTTGCCGTGCCCTGTCGCAACTCCTGGGGCAGCCCGGTTGTGATCATTCGCGTATCGACTCTACCAGCACCGCGAAATCGATAGCGCAGTAAGTTACTCGGTATCGCTGCCGCGCTTCTTGCTTAACTTCTTCAACATCGTAAAGAGGTCTTGTCCTTCAGGATAGTAAAAATTGCTGAACAACCATTTGTCCTTCTTCCACGTGACCTCGGCCCATACCACAACCTTCTGCCTTAGCTTGCCATCACAGATGGCCTGCATGCTGACGCGAAAGTTCTTTTCATACTCGACCACCTTTTCCACGATGTAGTGCTCACAGGGATTGTAAGTATTCAGGAATGGATCGGAATCGAGTGCGGTATAGCTGCCATCAGGATTGGCAAAAGAGAATTTGTCACGCTTCAACGCTACTGATAATCGCGTCGAAAACAGGTCCGATTTCAGCGTGATGGCCGTTTCCCATGGCAATGAGTTTTTCTGCCGATAGGCCATCGGTGCATACCAGTCATAGAAGTCCTGCACAAATGCCCCCGCAGAGTTTGCGTCGGGCATCGAAGATGCTGAACTCGAACTATCGGCACGACTTGTCGTGCCGAATAGCGCCAACAATATAAAAGCATACTTTATATATCTCATTGCTTGCCGCCTCTTTGATCGCGTTCCATTTGCTTTGCCTCGTCCCAGTAACTATCCATGACGGCCAACGATGTCTGCTTTGGGTCTTGATTATTCTCTCGCAGTCGTTGCTCGACATGACGGAAGCGGCGTTCGAATTTGTTATTAACCGAGCGCAACGCCGCTTCTGGATCGATGTGCAGATGACGACAGACATTCACCACACAGAACAAAACATCACCCAGTTCGTCGGTCAGCTCCTCTTTGGATGCACGACTGTTGACTGCTTGTTGTACCTCGCGCAACTCTTCAGCCATCTTCTCCAGCGCACCTTGAACATCAGGCCACTCAAAACCAATGGTTGCAGCGCGTTTGCCGATCTTCGCTGCACGCGTTAGTGCAGGTAAGGCCAGTGGAATGTTGTCCAGCACACTGCTTTGCTCTGCATCCTTAGTTCGTTCAAGGCGCTTGTGCTCTTCCCACGCAATCGTTTGTGCGGTTGCATCGGCGATATGCTCGTTGCCAAACACATGCGGATGACGGCGTTCCATCTTGTCGCTGATCGCTTTGGCAACGTCATCAAACTCGAACAGGCCCTGCTCCTTCGCCATCTGTGAATGAAACACCACCTGAAACAATAAATCGCCAAGTTCGTCCTTCACTGCTGATATGTTGTTGCGTGCGATGGCGTCAGCAACTTCATAAGCTTCTTCAATCGTGTATGGCGCTATCGTTGCAAAGTTCTGTTCCTTATCCCACGGGCATCCTTTTTCCGGATCACGCAGAGTTGCCATGATGTCTAACAAGCGTTGAAGGTTGTACATTGATTTCTTGTGTATGTAGGTCTGTGGCAGGCTATCTCTTATCCCTTTTCAAAATCGCCGTGAATCCGTCCGTGGAGGCTCCGCAAAAACTCCTGTTTTTGACGGTTTTGCAAAGGGATAAGAAATAACCCGCCCTATTCATCTGATGTTTGGTGAACCTTAAACGGATTGCGCTTCTGCCAGCAAACGATAAAGGTTCATCAATATGCCCGCAGTGGCGCCCCAGATGCGTCGCTCACCGTAGGGCAAATCATAAACTCGCAATGCAATTTCACCTATTAATCGATCGCGCGCCTGATGATGCGCAGGATCAATTAGGTATCGCAACGGTACTTCAAACACACTAGCCACTTCACCCATGTCAATCTGCAAGTCAAAGCCCGGTTCTATCAATGCCACCACTGGCGTGATGCAATAACCGGTGAAGACCCAGTGTGGTGGCAAGTAACCCAGCACTTCAACGAACTGCGGCGTGATACCGATCTCTTCCCTTGTTTCACGCAGTGCTGCATGCAAGGCATCTTCCTGCGCTTCAATTCTGCCACCGGGAAAACTGACTTGACCTGCATGATGCTTAAGATGCGACGCTCGCTCGGTAAACAGAACCGTTAACTCACTATCGTGTTGAACAATCGGTACCAGGACTGCAGCCGGGATGCGGCGCGATGGTAGATAGGGTAAAGCTTGTGCCTGCTGCGTCGGATCAATACCTGCAACCAGCGGCGTAACTGAATCATCTGGAGCCTTGGTGTCGTGCAAGATGCTCCGCAATCGCTGCAGCAGCTGCAAGGCGTCCAGCTTGTGAGCGGCGACATTCATCTAAGGAAAATTGACAAAGCAATCATGG
>DATAHE010000118.1:0-4841 GCA_036263355.1 Steroidobacteraceae bacterium
CAAGTCGCCATCACCAACAAAGTTCCAATGCGTGCAGAAACCTTGCGACAACTTCCAGAATTGAAAATGATTGCAGTGGCTGCCACCGGTTACGACATCATCGATATTCCCTATTGCAAGGAACATGGTATCGCGGTGGCAAACATTCGAAAGTACGCAGTGCATACGGTGCCGGAACACGCCTTTGCCATGATCCTTGCACTGCGCCGAAACATCATTGCCTATCGTGAAGATGTTGCAAACGGCGAGTGGATGCGATCAGAACAGTTCTGCTTCTTTACGCATGACATCGGTGATCTGCATGGGTCAACACTGGGCGTCATTGGGGCAGGTGCTATTGGTCAAAAGATGGCGACCATCGGACGTGCGTTTGGCATGCGCGTATTGTTTGCCGATTATCCCTCCAGAAAATCTACTGAAGGTGATTTCGTTTCGCAGGATCAGCTGCTTGCCGAAGCGGATGTCATCTCGCTGCATTGTCCTTTGATTCCAGCAACGCGCAACCTGATCGATATCAATGCATTTCGCAAAATGAAGCGGAACGTATTGCTGATCAACACTGCACGCGGTGGCATTGTTGATGAGACTGCATTGATTCAAGCATTGGATGAAGGATTAATTGCTGGGGCAGGTTTTGATGTGCTGACGGTTGAACCACCTCGCAATGGCCATCCTTTGCTTGATATTAAACGACCTAACTTTATTCTGACTCCACATGTCGCATGGGCGTCCACCGGCGCCATGCAGATACTTGCAGATCAACTGATTGATAACATAGAGCAGTGGTCAGCAGGCACACCTCAGAATCTGGTGACGTGATTGCCTTGATTGGATGCTGTTGATACGTGACTAATTAGCTTGAGTTGCTGGACATTGCTTTATGGACTTCCAATCAGGATGGCGCGGAAATCATTGACGTTGGTTAACGTTGGGCCAGTGACAATCGAGTCGCCGAGTGTACTGAAGAAGCTATGCGCATCGTTGTTATCGAGCGCATCTCGTGGTCGCATTCCTGCACTCCATGCACGACTCAATGTATCGGGTGATAGATAGGCACCAGCAATTTCTTCCTGACCATCCACGCCATCGGTATCACCCGCCAGAGCATGAATATCTGGATGACCATCAAGCGTGATACCGAGCGATAGCAGATACTCAACATTTCTGCCGCCACGTCCAGAACCACGCACAGTTACTGTTGTTTCACCGCCGGACAGCAGAACGCAGGGTGCATTGAACGGTTGGCCACGTTTTGCAACCTGTAGCGCCGTTGCTCCAAGCACTGTGCCAACATCTCGTGCTTCTCCTTCAATCGCATCGCTAAGAATGTATGTCGCGTAACCTGCTGCACGTGCCACGATCGCTGCTGCTTCCAGCGCACGTTGTGGTGCTGCGATGATGTGTGTTTCAACCCGCGACATGCGCGGATCATCTGGCTTGATGGATTCGCCTTTACCACTTTTAAGCAATTCATTTACGGCACCGGTAACAGTGATGTCGTACCTGCGCAAGATCGACATTGCATCACTGCAAGTAGTGGGATCTGCAACCGTTGGGCCGGATGCAATATCAACAGGTCGATCGCCCGGCACATCGGAGATCAACAAGTTAACTAGCTTGGCCGGATAGCAGGCTGCTGCCAATCGACCACCTTTGATCAATGATAAATGACGACGTACGCAATTGATCTCGCTGATTGTCGCGCCCGATTTGAGCAGTGCACGATTGAGATCCTGCTTGGTTTGAAGATCCATTGCGAGATGTGGATACGGAAGCAGCGCAGAACCGCCACCCGATATCAAACAAATCGCCAGATCATCTGCAGTTAACGACTGCACCATGGAGAGCATTCGTTTAGCCGCAAGCAAACCAGCTTCGTCGGGCAAAGGATGCGCAGCCTCTATGATCTCTATATGTTTGCATGGCACCGCATAACCATATCGAGTTACTACCAGACCGGTGAGTGAACCTGTCCAATGATCTTCCAGCGCCTTTGCCATTGCAGCGGAGGCCTTGCCAGCACCGATCACTAACGTGCGGCCCTTCGGTAGCGTGGGCAAGTAACGAGGAATACAACTGGATGGCTGCGCGGATTTAATCGCGGCTTCAAACATGCGGGTTAGCAAGTCGCGTGGAGAGACAATCACTTTACTGCGATGAGCGTTCACGTAAGGTTGAAATGCAGAATAAGGTGCGATTCACAAATAACGACTGAATCCTATATATATTCCGTTGACGCGCAACAATCCACGTTTGTGTACCTTACAGCTTACCTTAGCACGTTGATGAGGATAAGATTAAGCGGCACCCACCACCTGTCGTTGTACACCCAGACCCTGGATACCCAGTTCCATGACATCGCCTACGTTCAGGTATTTCGGTTCTGGCTTTTGACCCAAACCTACACCAGGTGGTGTACCGGTGGATATCACATCGCCGGGATGCAAGGTCATGAACTGCGATACATAGTGAACCAAGAAGTCCGGCTTGAATACCATGGTCTTGGTATTACCGTTTTGAAAACGAGTGCCGTTAACTTCCAGCCACATGTGCAGGTCATTGACATCCTTTACTTCATCACGTGTAACCAGCCATGGGCCGATGGGCCCAAACGTATCGCAACCCTTGCCCTTGTCCCATGTACCATGTCGTTCCAGTTGAAAGTTGCGCTCTGATACATCATTGATCACTGCATAACCGGCGATGTAGTTCATTGCATCGTCGACAGACACGTAGGAGGCGCGCTTGCCGATCACCACACCCAGCTCCACTTCCCAGTCGAGTTTGGTTGAACCGCGAGGCTTAAGAACCATGTCATTCGGACCAACAATTGCCGACGTCGCCTTAAGAAAGACAACGGGCTCTTCGGGCACGGCCAGGTTGGATTCTGCTGCATGATCAGCGTAGTTCAATCCGATGCAAATGAATTTTCCGATTGATGCAACACAAGGCCCGTAACGAACATCGTCGGTTACTAATGGCAGCTTTTCTACGTCAAGCGTTGCAACACGCTGTATGTCCTCGCCAGATAGAAAGGCTCCATCAATATCTTTCACTATCGCGGAGAGGTCTCTTATCCGCCCGGATGAATCGAGCAAGCCAGGCTTTTCAACACCGGGCAAACCATATCGAAGCAATTTCATTTCAATATCTTTCCTGCTCAACCATTCTTCATCTTGAATGAATGCGAGCCTTCAATTAAAAAATGGCCCGCTTCAATATCTGAAGCGGGCCGAACTTCCCGATAACAATCAATCAAAATTTGACGCGAGCTCCCAAGGTATAGCGCCTACCAGCATCCCGATATGACTGGGTGTTTCCAATTACATTTGCGTAAGTGAATTCCTTGGAGTCCGTTAAGTTGATGGCGTCAAGAGTGAGCATGATCTTGCTAGTGATCGAGAACTGCACACCTGCGTCAAGTTGATAGTACTTGTCATTAAACTCAGGCACGCCAGTCTGTGTTTGCGGTGCGACCAGATAATGATCTCTCCATGTGTACGACACACGAGCTTGCATAGGGCCCTTTTCATAGAAGCCGACAAATGTGAATGAGTTCTTCGACAGTCCAGCCAATGAATAGTGGGAAACGCCGGCAATCAGAGGATTTGCATAGTCAGCATTGCTGTCCGTGTACGTATAACTAACCTGCGTTCCCAAACCATCGAAAGGCCCAGGCAGCTTACTGAATATCGTTCTATAACTCAGTTCCAAACCTTGTACCGACGCACCTTTGCCGTTGACAGGTTGATCGAGGATAAACTTGACTTGATCGACCTGTAACGAACTAACTCCGCGGGTTATGAATGAATCAATTGACTTGTAGAAGAGCGTCGCCGATGCGAGGGAGTCAGCATTGAAGTAGGACTCCAATCCGAATTCAAACTGTGACGCTCTGAATGGAGATAGATCAGGATTACCACGCGAGATACGTTCATTACCCGGATTACTGGTGATCGCCTGTGCGGGTGACAGATCAGTCAGCGTTGGACGTGATGCTACGCGCGATGCGGCGGCGCGAAGCACCAGTGAATCTGAGAGGTTAAGTCTTGCATTGATTGAAGGCAGAATGTCCGTGTAATGACCGCTGAAATGCAAGGGCGTCAAACCAGAAAGCACAATGTCATTCTGGCCTGTTCCGTTCGGCTTTGCACTTAACACCGTCTGACCCATGCCATCGGAAGTAAATCCAGTGCTTTCAACTCGGAATCCCGTGTTGATTGCAAATGGCATCGATCCAACATTACCTTTGAACTCAGTCATCAAGTATGCGGTAACGACTTTCTCATTCACCGAAGAACTGGCTGCTGGATCTACTTCAATTGGAAGCAGACTGCCATTGTGTTGAGCAGGGTTCGCTGTTGTGTTTAATGTTTGTAACGCGGCGAAAAGAGCGTCTGTGTCGTAGTCCACCCAATTGGAAGTGTTGCCGCCAGCACCACCAAAGAAATTGTACGTGGTGGGTTTGAACAGACTTGCAGGTAGTAACACATCACTACCACAGTACGCGCAGGCGTTGGGTTCGGTGTAGCCTTTCGTTTCCTTGGTGCGAGATGAATAGCCTAGTCCACCGAAGAGGCTAATGTCACCACCATCATTCCATTTGCCATCGAATCGGAATTCATTGATGGTGTCATCAAAATCTCTTTGTGCTGGGTTGGTTTGTGATTCGGATGCCATGAAATGCCCAAGGCGATGATTCACGTCAGTTGCTACGGGCGAGTAGCTGCTGCTGACCGTGAAAGATGCGATGGGTGATCCGGTACGGCGATCATAGGTGTAATCAATGCCTTTTAGTCGGACGGTTGTAAATAGTGCGTTGTTAATTCTGAAATGCGCCT
>DATAHE010000119.1:0-7174 GCA_036263355.1 Steroidobacteraceae bacterium
ACCATTCTTCCGGATTGCTCGCATCACCGGTAATCAACGTTGCGTGCTGTTCAAGACGTTTCAGATTGCTTTGCACACGACGCAGACGTGGCGCGGAACTATCAATGGCCACCATTTCTTTTAACGCGGGTTGCAATTCAAGAATGTGACAGGTCTTGCCGCCGGGCGCGGCACAGGCGTCCAGCACACGTTCGCCTTCTCTAGCCTGCAGCAGATGCGCTGCCATTTGTGCTGCCGCGTCCTGAACGGAGACTAATCCCTCATCGAAACCGGGCAATGACTGCACATCCATGGCATGAGCCAGCAGCAATGCATCTGGCGCATGAATGGATGGCGTTGATTCCACGCCCTGCTCTTTCAGTTTATTCGCGTAAGCATCGCGCGTGATGCGTTGCGTATTCACACGCAACCAGAACGGAGGATGCTGATTATTGGCATCAAGTATGGCCTCTACTTGCTGCGGCCAGTCGCGCTGCAGTTGTTCAACCAGCCAGCGGGGATGTGCTGTTCGAGTTACAAGTTCTTGATCAATTTTTGTAGTGATCTGCTCTGCTTCTCGCTGGCAGCGACGCAGAATCGCATTGAGAAAACCTGTAGCGCGATTCAACTTCAACTTGCGCGCAGCCTCAACGGTTTCCGCCACCGCTGCATGCGGTGCGATGTCAGTGTGCAGTAACTGGAACAAACCAATGAGTGCGAGGGCACGCACTTCTTCGTCGAGTTCTTGCGGGCGTTGACTGCTCAGTTGTTCGAGCGCTGATTGCAGTCGCCAGTACCAGCGAACAGATCCATAACACAGCGTTCGCAACAGGCCACGCTCCTGCGCAGTTTCGTTGCGATTCTGCAGGACCGCGTCCAGCGATTTGCCATTCAATACTTGCACCAGCAATTGCGCAGCTTGAGCACGGATGTCAGCAGGTGTGTTCATTAATTCTCGAAACAAATAAGGTAACGAATTGTCGTGGTGGCCAAGTTGTCAGGTTGCTGGTCGACCCAGCAACTGGTTCAACAGTGGATGAGCCTTGATGAAATCACTCGCGCTCACAACATTGCGACCGGCCAGTTGCAATTCACTAATATTCAATATTCCTGCGCCGCAGGCGACTTGTATGCCATTAGCGTCGACATGTATTACTTCGCCGGAGGTAGTGTTAACGGATGAAGCCTTGATATGTGCAGGTGGCTGTAGAACCACATTCGTCTTCCATACACGCAGTTGTTTTCCGTTCAATGTGGTTTCCGCAACCGGCCATGGGTTAAACGCACGTACCTGTCGGTCAATCAGCTCTGCCGAGTTGTTCCAGTCGATGCGCGCTTCATCCTTGGTGATTTTTTTTGCATAAGTGACACCAACATCTGGTTGCGCCGTCGAACGCCGTAACGAGGCTGGCAGATCCTTCATTAACTCCATCAATATGGTTGCGCCGAGCGTCGCCAATTCATCATGAAGCTGCGCCGCAGTTTTGCTTGCGATCTCCACGCTGGACATCGATAACATGGGACCAGTATCCAGTCCTGCTTCCATGCGCATCAGCGTAATGCCAGTGGTCTTATCTCCGGCAAGTATCGCGCGATGAATTGGCGCCGCACCGCGCCAGCGCGGCAGTAATGAAGCATGAATGTTGATGCAACCATATTTCGGAATATCCAGCACCGCTTGCGGCAGAATCAAACCATAGGCAGCAACGATCATCAGATCCGGTTGATATTCGCGAAGGTGATTAATATCTGTCTCACTGCGGAAGTTGAGCGGTTGCTCGACGGTGATGTGATGATCAAGAGCGCATTGCTTCACTGGACTTGCAGTCAACACGCGACCCCGACCAGCCGGTCGATCCGGTTGCGTGTATACCGCCACGACCCGATGCGATGAGTTCAGCAACGCCTGCAATGCAGGCACGGCAAACTCCGGCGTACCGGCATACACAATGTGTAACGGTTTCATTGCGATCTAGATGGACGGCGCCGTTGCGTGAGCTGGTGTTTTCACAGGATAGCGCGGCTCATCACCCATTTCCTTGTGCTCTTTTTCCAGCTTCTTGCGGATGCGTGTGCGCTTCAAATCAGAAACATAGTCGACGAACAGCTTGCCTTCGAGATGATCCATCTCATGCTGAATACATACCGCGAGCAAACCATCCGCATCCATTTCGAATGATTTTCCGTCGCGGTCCAGTGCGCGTACGCGAATGCGTTCTGCACGACGCACTTCTTCATAAAAGTTCGGCACCGATAGACAGCCTTCTTCGCGTACTTCCACGCCTTCCTTCGACAGAATTTCCGGATTAATGAAGACGCGGGGCTCGTTGCGCTCTTCGCTCAGATCAATAACGAGCAAGCGTTCATGCACATTTATCTGGGTTGCTGCCAATCCGATTCCATTGGCGTTGTACATGGTGGCAAACATGTCATCGATCAGCTGCCGCGTTTCATTGGCCACTGTGGCAACCGGAACCGCCTTGGTTCGCAGTCGCGGATCAGGAAACTCAAGGATGGTTAACAGCGCCATAATTTCAGCATTCTCGGGTAAGGTTTTGATTAGGTTTTGATTTAATGAGCAGACCAAATGAGACACAGGTCTCGGCCACAGGGCTCAGTGAGTGCATTCGATTTGCAATTGCTGCTACAGTTACGGCCACTTTAAACTTAATGTCAGGCTTTGCCACACGCTGCCTTTCACTTAAGCTAGGTCGGAATGTATCTCTCACTTGGGTACTGATCGACGTAATTATAGGTGCTGGACCGGGGTTCAGCACATCATTCTTGGTCAAATGTTAATGTTGTAAGGGAGCGAGTTCTGCGCATGAAGACAATCAGCTCACCGACAAAGTACTGGCGCAAGCTGTGCCTTACTGTAGCTGCTTCCGCCATCGCGGTAACGGCGATATTGCCTGCAGGGTCCGAAGCACAAAGCGAAGGTGGCCGTACGCTGGCCACGGGTTCGCACATACCTTTGTCTAGTTCGGCACCCGATCAGTACACGGTTAAACAGGGCGATACCTTGTGGGGAATATCCCAGATGTATCTGACTCAGCCCTGGTACTGGCCAGAGCTGTGGTATCTGAACTCCCAAATCAAGAATCCTCACCGAATTTATCCGGGCGACGTGCTGAAGCTGGTCAACGTCGAAGGACAAACACGACTGACAATTGGTGAGCGCGGCCCGGCCGGAACAGAAGCCGAAAACGGTCTTGCTAACGCTGGAAATGGTCAAGTCACCGCTCGTGGCAATGGTGTCCGTGTTTCGCCGCAAGTGCGCAGCACGCCGCTGCCACAGGCGATTACCACCATTCCATACAACATCATCGCGACGTTCATGGGGCGCCCATCGATCGTACCTACCGAAGAAGTGAAGAGTGGTCCGCATATCGTTGGGACACGAGATAACCATCTGGTCGGAAGTGCTGGCGACGACCTGTATGTTCGAGGCATCGCCGATGCCGAAGAGGGTGCGCGTTTTAATGTCATCCACATTGATGTGCCACTGAAAGATCCCGATAACGGCCGCAAGCTGGGCTATCGCGGCATGTATGTCGGCAGTGGTGTGGTGACCAAGCAGGGCGATCCTGCACGTTTTCGTCTGAATGAATCGCAAATGGAAGCTTTGCCTGGCGACCGCGTATTTCCAGAAGTGTATGAAGTGAATGCCGACTTTGTGCCGCATGGCCCAAAGGAAGAAATCAAGGCGCATATCTTCCACACCTCCGGCGTGAACATCGTCGGTCAATATCAGATGGTGGCCTTCAATAGTGGTACCGATGATGGCGTGGACGCAGGCACGGTACTGGCAATCTATCAACGCGGTGAAGTGGTCAAAGACAGCTTTACCGATGCTCGCTCTGCTGATCACATGAATCAGCCCAAGGGCGGCAAAAAAGTAAAGCTGCCGAATGAACGCATTGCCACTGTGCTGGTTTACAAGGCTTATAAACACATGAGTTACGCCTTGATCATGGATTCCACCAACATCGTTCGCGTTGGAGATTTGATCAGAAATCCCTGATAGACTCGTGATCGTTTAAAGTCACAGCCGGGAAAGTCATGGATGAGCTGACTGCCAAACTGCTTCTTCTGCGCGCCCCGATCACTGGGGCGCAATGGTTTTTGCTCCACGAACAATTCGGCACTGCCAATGAATTTATTCAGGCGGGACCGAGTGCGTGGAATCGCTGCGAGCTCAGTGCGCGTTCAATCGAAGTGCTCTCTGTCGCGTCCGAATCGCTGGTTGTAGCCGACATTAATTGGTTGGAATCGGATCAGAACCACCTGATCTGCCTCGGTGATCAGCACTATCCGCCAATGCTGCAACAGCTGCCTGATGCGCCCATCGGCCTGTTTGTCAGCGGCAATATTCAATTACTTTCCATGCCGCAGCTGGCGATGGTGGGCTCGCGTAATCCATCGCACTATGGGCGTGAAGTCGCCACCGCATTTGCAAAGCACCTTAGCCAGTGTGGTCTGGTCATCACCAGCGGACTTGCAGAAGGTATTGATGTGGCCAGTCACCGCGGTGCACTTGATGGCAGCGGTCAAACCATTGCCGTGTGCGGCACGGGCTTGGATATGGTGTATCCCACGAGCAGCAAAGCACTGGCGAGGGAAATCGAAGCGACTGGTGCGTTGATATCGGAATTTCCAATTGGCACAACAGCCCGCAAGTATCACTTCCCACTGCGTAATCGCATCATCAGCGGATTGTCGTTGGGAACGTTTGTAGTAGAAGCTGCGTTGCACAGTGGTTCATTAATCACAGCCAAACAGGCGGGTGATTACGGTCGCGAAGTGTTTGCGCTGCCAGGATCAATTCACAATCCGATGGCCAAAGGTTGTCATCAATTGATTCGACAGGGCGCCAAGCTGGTCGACTCTGCCGAAGACATATTAAATGAGCTGGGTCCATTGGCCGCGATGGCCTCTTCGTTCCGGACACAACGCCAATCTTCGAGCAAAGCCACTGATTTACAAGCAAATTCCGATATGGTGTTGGACAAGGATTATAAAATCCTGTTAGATGCACTTGGCTTTGAGGCTATCAGCATTGACCAACTGGTTGAGCGAACAGGCCTGAAAGCGGATGCCGTGGCCTCCATGCTTTTGATTCTGGAGCTGGAGGAACACATCGTTTCCATCCCCGGTGGTACCTATGCCCGAGCTGGCCTGTCCAGCGTCGACGCTTAAGTAAACCGGCCAAAAGACTGGACAAAACAGTGCTTGATATTCTGATTTACCTGTTCGAAACCTATATCAGTGGCGGGATGGACGCCGCGCCCGAGCCAAGCCGTGACTCGTTAAAAACCGAATTGTCTCTCGCAGGATTTGCGGATCGCGATATAGAAGATGCATTCGCGTGGCTGGAATCACTGGCCGCGTTGCCTGCAACCGTGCACGAGCCTTCCTCGGCGACGCGCGTGTTCTCCGCACAAGAAAGCGCTCGTCTCGACATCGAATGCCGCGGTTATCTACAGCATCTGGAAAATCTGGGTATTCTGAATGCCACGCAGCGTGAATGGGTGATTGATCGTCTGCTTGCTGTGGCTCGCGAAGATATCGATATCGAGGAAGTGAAATGGGTAGTCCTGATCGTGCTGTTCAGTCAGCCCGAGTCCGCCAACGCCTATGCCCGCATGGAAGATCTGGTGTTCGCCGGGCAGGACGATCATGCCGTGCACTGATCACATCCTGAACAAATAATGAGTGCACCGCGCCCAGCGCGGTTTTTTTTTGATAGCCAGCCGCAGAAAAAACAGTTAATTATCGAACGATGAGCCATAACCTAGTCATTGTTGAATCGCCCGCCAAGGCCAAAACCATCAAGAAGTACTTGGGCAAGGACTTCGAGGTGCTGGCTTCTTATGGCCACGTGCGCGATCTGGTTCCCAAGGAAGGCGCGGTGGATCCCGAAAACCAGTTCGCGATGCGCTATCAGCTGATCGAAAAAAACGAAAAGCATGTGCAGGCCATCAGTCGAGCCATGAAGAAAGCTGACGCTTTGTATTTGGCTACTGACCCTGATCGCGAAGGCGAAGCGATTTCATGGCATTTGCTGCAGGTGCTGAAAGAACAGAAGATGCTGGAGAAGAAGCCCGTGCATCGTGTGGCGTTCTATGAAATCACCCGCAATGCCATTCAGGAAGCCATCAAGAATCCCCGTGACGTCTCCAACGATCTGGTCAATGCACAACAGGCGCGACGCGCACTGGATTATCTGGTTGGCTTTAACATTTCGCCGTTGTTGTGGAAAAAGGCCGGACTGCCGGGCGCGTCCGCGGGCCGAGTGCAAAGTCCCGCGCTTCGTTTGATTTGCGAACGCGAAGAAGAAATTCTTAACTTCAAGCCACGTGAATACTGGACGGTTGATGCAGATGTAGCACGCGAGAAGCAAAATTTTCCGGCACGATTAATTGAGTATCAAGGCAGCAAGGTTGAACAATTCACCGTTACCAATGCAGAACAGGCTGCATCGGTAAAACAAAACATTGAATCCGCCGCGCAAGGCAAGTTGATCGTTGCCAACATCGACAAGAAGCAGCGCAAGCGTAATCCATCACCACCATTCACTACCTCAACCTTGCAACAGGAAGCATCACGCAAGCTAGGCTTCGGTGCACAACGCACCATGCGCATTGCGCAGCAGTTGTATGAAGGTGTCGACTTTGGTGAAGGTGCGATTGGTCTGATCACCTATATGCGTACTGACTCGGTGAATCTTGCCGCAGAAGCGGTGCAGGAGATTCGTCAGGTGATTGGTCAGTTATACGGAGCGAAGGCGTTACCTGAAGAGGCGCGTGCGTACAAAACCAAATCAAAGAATGCACAGGAAGCACACGAAGCCATTCGACCCACATCGGCAGCCATTACACCTGATCGATTGAGTGGCAAGATCGAACCTGATTTGCTTAAGCTCTATACATTGATATGGAAACGCACGCTAGCCAGCCAGATGGCACAGGCCATTTACGATACGGTGGCGGTTGATTTGAATCCTGGTACCAAGGTCAGCAAAGCGGTTGCCACATTGCGAGCCAATGGCTCGACGCTTGTCGATCCAGGTTATCTCGCGGTTTATATCGAAGGTACGGATGACATCACCGAAGATGATGATGATCGCATTCTGCCCGCAATGAATGTGGGCGATGTGGTGCAGCTTGCGGGGATCAAGACAGCACAACATTTT
>DATAHE010000120.1:0-6890 GCA_036263355.1 Steroidobacteraceae bacterium
ATCAATCGCTTCGGCATACCATCGAATGCACTTAAGCACGGCAGGAATATCCACTGCCAGGCTGTAACGAATGGGCTTGCCCATATCCAGCGTTTCCAGCAATGCCAATTCTTCTGCGTGTTGGTCAATCAGGTCCGCAAACTTGAGCAATATGTTTTTGCGCGCTGATGGTGACAATGATAACCACGTACCTTTTATGACGCTATGGCGTGCTGCGCTAATAGCAGCATCGACATCACGGTCGCCACAAGACGCAATCTTGACCAGCAGGGCTCCATCAATGGGACTGATGCAATCAAACGTTTGGCCATCCTGAGCATCAACGTAACGACCATCAATGTACGCCTGATATGCAATACGCTTGTTTGCTATCAGCTGCCGTGCACGCTGATGCCAATCGACGGCCTGAGTGGTCTGAACTGTCATATGCAACTCCGCTGTGTTGCACGGACATTACTCCTGTTTAATAGTGATATTCAACGCAGAAAATTACCGGGCCCATAACGGCAAGGAAAGCAGGCCCGGCATGAAGAAACAGAAAGTCAGTACAGATAAACGGCACCGCTTTCTGAAACACTGTTGTCTGCTTGATTGCCATCGATTCCAGTGGCGGCGCTGCTTTCCGAAGGCGCGCCGATTGCCAAGTTGCTTCCATCACTAGAGATAGCGAGTGAATATCCAAACTGGTCATTGGCATCAGTGTTGGACGATTTCACGTACGCGCGTTGTGACCAGCTTCCCGCGCTCGATGCAAATACAAAGGCTGCACCCGCATATCGCTTTGTAGTGTTCAACTGATCGCCGTTAATCCCAGTGGCGGCGCTCCGATCATCTGGCGCAGTGATAGCAAGTGTAGTGCCATCAGCGGACAAAGCCACGACATGGCCAAACGCGGCAGCGTTGACGTTGTTAGAAGCCTTGATGTATGCATTAGGGTGGATTCCGGTCGACGTGATGAGGTACACGTAGGCGGCACCCGCTTTTGGCAACGACGTATCCAGCATTGCTGGCGTGATACGACTCCCGTCGCTCACACCTGTACCATTGCTCGCTTCACCGAACGATCCCACCGCCATCGTTCCGCCGTCTGCCGACAATGAAACACTGTTTCCGAAATAGTAGTTCTGACCAGGATTGAATGCCTTCACAACGGCGGGAGTGAGCCACTGCGTTCCTGAACGTGGATACACATAAACGGCACCGCTATTGGAAAGTGCATTGTTAGGCGGTGGAGAACCATCCGTACCCTCGCCAGACTCGCCTATTGCCAACATATTTCCGTTTGCAGATAACGCCACAGATATTCCGAAGAAATAGTTGGCGCCAACGTCGGTCGCTTTCAGATAGTTTTTCTTTGTGACAATACTATTACTAATGCCGTACACAAATACCGCGCCTGCGGCTGCCACAGAGGTGTCGTTTTCATTGCCATCCACGCCTGTTGCGTTACTGCTTTCATACGGCGCACCTACAACAAAAGTCGCTCCATCGCCAGAAATTGCAACACTTGCGCCAAAATTGTCCCCGGTATGCGTGTTTGATGCCTTCACATACACAGGTGTGGACCATGAAGTGCCCGTGCGAGTAAATACATAAGCGGCGCCGCTATCTGGAGCCAGCGCATTGTTTGGATCACCGCCGATTCCTTTTGCATTGCTGCCATCGTATGGCGCACCAACTAACAATATGTTTCCATTGCTCGATAAAGACAGCGCAAGCCCGAATCCGGTAAAGATGCTAGTCACTGGTGATCTGAGCACTGTCTGCTGCGCCCATGTGTCGCCCGTCTTTTGAAAAATATAAACTGAACTATGTACTCCGTCGTTATTGCCATTGCCGGTGCCAACAGCAAGTGTGCTTCCATCACTCGATAAAGCCACGGCCGTTCCAAACCAGTCGCTGGCGTGTGTATCAGATGCTTTGAAGTAACCAACGGCTTGCGTCAGCAGTGCTGAAATTGATTGTTCATTGCTATACGCACAGCGATTGCTAGCATCGCAAGCCTGCACTTGCACCTTCGCCTGCGACCAGTTGAGCGCAGTCAGGCTAGGCAGGTTGATAGGAGCAGTGAGTTGACTATTTGCGATCTGCTTGACCACTTGATAGCTACTTGCATCAGACGACTTCAAGGCGACTCGGAACGTATCTACATCTTTGCGATCACCTGCAGTGACTATCCAGCTCAGGCCAAGTTGCTTAGGCTGTTGCCCCGCTGTTGGAGTGGCGAGATTGATTACCACGGCAGTGATTGGTGGTGGCATGCTGGAACTACTACTTGAACTGCTACTTGTCGATGAGGCGGAACTTGTAGCACTGCTCGACGAAACAGAGGCAGATGAACCCGTACCTGCACCACTGCTGGACGAACCGCCACCACCACATGCAGCTACGGCGGCTAGTGCTAAGGGAAGAACCACGATACGTAAATATCTTGTCAACATCAGTTGATCGCTCCGTAACTAATTAATACGAGTAAGTCAGTCGCCGGTCTGCGCTTTCGAAACAATGACGCGCTCGCCTGTGATCAGATCTATCGCGAATATCGCGAGATAATGATTGTCGACCACATATACATATGACTGTTCACCATCGAGAATCAGACCGCGCGGGTCGTATAACTGATTCAGCGAATCGGGCCATGTTGAACTGGTCAGCACTGACCGGGAACCGGTATTCAAGTCGATGGCGTAGATTGATCCCACACCACCACCGGCGAATGAAACAAGCACTCGAGTGTGTGCGGCATCCATTACCATGCCGCGCATATAGGTATCTGCTGTTGTCGATCCGAATGGCACCCCACCACCAATCGCATCGCTGGAGAAGACGCTTCTAGCACCAGTGGTTGCGTCAATCGCCCATAGGGTGGGACGTCTCACGTTGTTGAATAGCAGCGAGCTGACCAGGAAGCGATTGTGCGCATCATCGAACACCATGCTGCCAATGAACTTCACCAGACTGTTGGTTGAGTAATTGATAATCGGATTGGTTGCATCCGGAAGATTGACGGTCTTGAAATACTCGTTGCCCAATCCATCCACTATAAAAGGATAGGTGCCAGTGAATGACAACACCGAGAAGCTATTGAAGTCGGGCGTTAAGAAGGTGGACGCGGAATAAAGATCAATGCCCGCGAAGTTATTGAGACGAGCACACCACACGAGGGCAGATAATTCATCTGCATAGGCATCGGGCCATTGCCAAGGATGCGTTGCCAGTACGGTACCAAGATTAGCAAGATCAAACTCCATTACCGAGGGCCCGCTCGATACGGCATCTTCAAGTACGCTCACGTATAAATGTTTGTTACCTGGGTTGATTGCAACCGAACCAGTGGTAAGGCTGTTGCCACTGGGATTGATAATGCCATTGCGTGCGCCGGTGGCGAGATCAACAGTAAAGATAGCTTCCGACGCGCCGACACCAATGTGGGATGCAGGAACAATTAATCGATTGCGACCATCGTAGCGATCCAGTTCGATATTGGATGGATCAAACCATTCAAATATCAACGCAGCAGGAAATGCAGGTTGGTGTGCGCCTTGATGAATCTTGACACGTGCTGCATTTGCATTGACGTTGCCAGCCTTGTCCTGAACCACTACAACCATATCCGTATCGGTGCTTGCGGAAAGTGGCACCGTAGCCTGCCAGTTTGCATAGCCATCACTCGTTGTTGCAGCAACACCGTTCACTTGCACCGACTTGATCTGCTTGAAGTCATCACTCGCCGTACCGCGAACGAGCACGCTTAGTCCTTCGGTCAACGAGATCGGTGGTGGAAACAGAATGGCCGCAGTAGGTAACGTGACGTCACTGACTGTGGTAATCGAAAACGGTACCGTTAATGTGCCCACCGTTAGATTGACAATGACGGTAGTTGATGCATCCGCCGATGATCTGCCGCGAACCCTGATCTGCTGCCCGCTAACGATGGTACCGGCGGTAGTTGTGAAGGGATCGTTGCCAACGGCGTATGCACCGTTAGCAACGCTTACTGCAACGGGAATATTGATTCCGGAGATGGTGACGACAGCGGATTGATTGATCGAGTATGGTCCGGCGCCACTCACCGAGGGGAACACGAATGCATCGGGTGTGGAATCGCTCACCGAACTACTGCTGCTTGTACTGCTTGTGCTAGTGGATCTTGTACTGCTGCGGCTGCTGGCGCTACTAGCTGCGGAAGACACGCTGGTAGCCGAAGAGGAAGACGAGCTGACAGAGCTTGAACTGGAAGTAGTGCTGAGTGATGAACTACTTGATAGTGTGGCAACAATGCCAGTTGATGGATTGGAACCGCCGCCTCCACTGCATGCGGACAGTATCAACGTGAGAAAAAGAGCAAACGAAATTCGTGATGTAAGCATTCCCGAACATTCCGGACAAATAATGATCGTCGGAATTTAATCGGAAGTTCGAGGTCAACGCGCTTCGGAATTCCTTCTTTTATCTTCTGAAAATATTCGGAGCCTTTAGATACAGGCACTTAGAAAACAGATGCGGAGAGAAGGAGCTACCTACGCAGCTCCTTCATGCCCGGACATTCCATCTATCGCGTAGACAGAATCAATTGTAGTAAAACCATCGTGTATTTGTGAACCGCGGTCCCGAGACAGCACTGAACGTGAAATAGTACTTACCATCCGGTGCCCGGGGTGGGAGTGGCATTTGACGCGGAGAAACAGCCACGCCATTCACATAAATTGATCTTCCGTAGTTGTAGTCATTAAACACTACCCAGTCCGTAATGTCGGTGTTAGTGGTTACAACAAACGTTGTCTCTTTATCTGACATTTTTATAACTGTCTGCGGAGTTGAGACAGAAACCCGTGCCGGTGGCGGCGTAATTTGGTCACAGTTGAACTGGACGACGTAGTTTGAACAACTCTGGCCAGCTCCTTGGTCTGCGTTGTTGCAGACCAATCCATTTTGTGGATCAAATGCTGCCAATCTGTCGGCTGGCCCAGTAGCATATCCCCAATGACCACCTGATCCGTCGTCTACCCATGCGGCTATCTCAATTGCCTTCGGGTTGCTGCAAATATTGGAGGCTTTTGGCTCAAAATCGCCGTACCAATCAGGTGCATATGTGCTCGTCCATTCTGTCCATGTATCGCCACATAAGTAATGCGTCCAATAATCATGGCATTGTCTTCCTCCTGGCTGGTCTTCGTTGTAGCACGACATACCGTCCCGAGCGTTAAAAGTCCATAAGTAATCCGGAATAGTCCACATGCTCGCAGCATCAAACGGTGCATCAGCACCAACAACGTGTGCTTGCACATTCACAGGATTGGAACAATAAAACTGAGGGTATTGTTGCTTAAGCCCAATAAGTGTTTCGTACTCGCCTGTGCCGTTAGGACTATCCATATTAATCCAGCGATAGGCATTGAAATCGTCAAAGTCTTTGTTGGCAGGCATGACCCCTTCAAATATTGTATTCCCTATAGCTCGTGTTTGAACTTGAGACACCACATCTGATATAGACGGCAAAAGGATGTCATTAACCTTCGGAACCGTAGCAGCGGTTGAAGCATCGCCGACAACATGACAGCCACCTGCGCAACTGTATTGGCTAGCCGCTACCGTACTCGAGACGATAGTGTTCCAGTGATTAAAAGTTGTGCCAACTGCGTGATACCGAGTTGCCATTGTGTCATGGCCGTTATTAAGCAGACCGAAGCTGGCGAGATAAGGAGCGATCCTCTGCGATGCAATGTACGCACCTGCTACGTGGCATCCGACGCACTGGACCTGTGAACCATCTATTTCTGTAGGTGCCTTCCAATAAGACGAAGCATGCGGGCCAGTTGGAGAAACAATAGCTGGAGATACGGTGAAGCGGCCGTCGATATCACCAGGCTGTGGTATTTCTTTAGCACTAAAGAAGCATGTATCTCCAGTTTGATGATTGTGTATCAACAACTCAACACTGGCGGCGAGAACAGAGTCGGCTCTACTTCCGAGATACCAGCGACATGCAAATACGACATCGACATTGTCATTAATATTTAGGGCACCCACATAGTCGTTGGTAGGATCGAAATTGAGATTACTACTCGGTGCAAATAATTTTCCGTCATTGCAGTTCATGTTAGGAATGGTGGTGAATCCCAATTTCACCTTACATTGGTCTACGTAAACGTTCAGAGACTCCGCTGAACTTACGTTACAGTGAAGCAACGCCATTACAACGAACGCAAATAAATATCTGAGTTCTTTCATTTTGAGATCCCCAGTAAGAAATGAAGTTGTGCTTTAGCCGAACTTTCGCCGACATAAACACACTTCAACTCTATTAGAGCGGTGGAAGGCAGAGTCTTCGGAATTGGTTCTATTTACCTTCTGAAAATATCCAATATGTATTGGACTAATTTGTTTTGTCTGAGTTATCGCTAACACCTGACTTTATAATGCAAGTACGTTTGAGTTAAAACTGAATGAAAAAAGCTCCAGAATCTTGCGACTCTGGAGCTTTTGGGGGCTGATCCTGGAAAGGATCGGATGTGGAGCTGATTAGAACTTATAAACGGCTGCTTACTAGTTGTCATTGCCAACAAAACCAAGCGTCAAAATATCCACAATTGGAAGCGGCAACCGCGTCTCCGAGCAAGCCGACCCCGAAACCAACTTCGCTTTATGCGCCTCCACTTAAGCGAGGTTCCAGTAGTCTTGATGGAGATCCCGAAGTCCTAGGACTTCGGGCATCCGAAACACTGGCGCGGGCACTCTCCCAAGAAAAAGTTACACCATAAGACAGTTAGCGCTTGCCTAATTGAAAGAAAACATAAAGGTCTTGTAGATCGTGTCGATGTATACAAACAACGTTGACGGACCGCTGTACGGTGATGACGGTAAGGAGAGCGTGAATGCACTTGAACTAT
>DATAHE010000121.1:0-4483 GCA_036263355.1 Steroidobacteraceae bacterium
TCTGTGTCTCGGGTACCGCCTATGCCTTGTTCAAAAACGCCGTGAATACGCCCATGTAGTCTCTGCAAAAACTTCCTGTTTTTGAAGTCTTGACAAGGCATAGACAGCACCCGACCCTGCGTCCGGCCGCGTAAATAAAGATCCGAATTATTCAATTAACCAGCGATGCGCGCCTCTTCACTGGCCTTCATGCCCGCCTTGATGCGTTCGTGCAGCGGACTGCTGCGAGGAAAATGCGCCAGCAGATATTCCATCTGATCGGCCAATACGCGACGGCCTTTTAGATAAATGTATTCCGCATAGGTGGGTGTGAAAGGCACAGCCAGCAATTGCATGCGTGCCTGTTCAGGTGTGCGCCAGGCTTTCAGGTTATTGCAGCGTCTGCAGGCCGTCACCACATTGTTCCAGGTGTCTTTGCCGCCCTTGCTGATGGGGCGCACATGATCACGTGATAACTGATTAGACGGGAAGCGTCCGCCGCAATACAGACAGAGATACGCATCGCGTTTGAATAATGTCTGATTATTCAACGGTGGAATGTAATCGTGACGCAGATTGCCTGGATTATGGCTGTGGCCAGTGCTGGCCAGAATGGTGTTGATATCCAGCACGCTTTGACGCCCGCTGCGGGCATTGATACCGCCATACAGACGATACAAAGGAGAACCACACACATACGCGACCTGGCCGATATGGAACAACCGTACGGCGTCGCGATAATCGATCCACTCCAGTGGCATGCCTGCGACATCAGTCCGCAGGATTTCTTGATTCAAGACAGTCACACACCCTCACTTTACGCAGGGGCTAGCTAATGGAGCTCCCCCGGTCAGCAACAGAACAACAATAAAGCATCAATAGGTTCAAGATCGGTATTCACTATGTATAATCCGGACGCCTTTATAACTCATAACAAGCGCTGCAAAAAGTAGTCCGTCGCATTCTGCACTAGATCAGGAGAAGTCCGTGACCGTGATCGTAGGCGTCCTCAAAGAAACAAGGCCCAATGAACGTCGCGTTGCACTTGTGCCCGCCGTCGCCGACAAGCTGTTCAAGCTGGGCACAGAAGTCCAGTTGGAAGCGGGCGCAGGCGCTGCGGTAAAGCTAGCCGATGCAGCTTACAAGAATGTGAAGATTGTCAGCAGCGCGCAAGAAGTTGTTGCGAATGCGGACATTGTCCTCGCTGTTCAGCCGCCCAGTCTGGAAATTATCCAGGCGATGAAATCCGGCGCGATACTGATCTCCTTTATATATGCGCATAAAGAAGTCGAACTGACCAAACTGCTGCGTGACAGGAAAATCACCTGTTTTGCGATGGAACTGGTGCCACGTATTACGCGCGCCCAGGCGATGGACGCGCTGTCCAGTCAGGCCGCGCTAGCTGGTTATTACGCCGTATTGCTGGGCTCCACACATCTTGCGCGCATGGTGCCGATGATGACTACCGCTGTCGGTTCGCTCCGTCCGCAAAAAGCACTGGTGATGGGATTGGGTGTGGCAGGTTTGCAGGCACTGGCAACGGCTCGCCGATTAGGTGCGATGACCGAAGGTTACGATGTGCGTCCCGAGACAAAAGAACAAGCCGAATCACTGGGTGCAAAGTTTGTCGATACCGGCGTGGATGCACGTGGTGCCGGTGGCTATGCACGCGAACTAACCCCAGAAGAAAAAGAAAAAGTAGCGGCGGTCGTTACCAAGCATATTCAGCAAGCAGATTTGATCATCACCACTGCGGCCATTCCAGGCAAAGCATCACCGAAGTTGATTAGCAAGGCTCAAGTCGATGGCATGAAAGCGGGCGCAGTGATTATCGATCTTGCTGCCGAGGGTGGCGGCAACTGCGAATACACTGTACCCGGTGAAGTCACACAAGTCGGTCAAGTCACTGTTGTTGGACCGCTTAATGTACCGAGCATGCTGGGCGAACACGCCAGCGAGTTGTACGCAAAGAATCAGTTCAATTTGATCGAGCTGTTTGTCAAAGACAAGGCAATCAATCTGGACTGGAGTGATGAAGTGTTGGCAAAGACGGCACTGACACACGATGGTGAAATCAAGAACGAGGCGGCGAAGAAGGCTATCGAAAGCTGATTGAATTTTTATTGTCCGTTCGCCCTGAGCTTATTGAAGGGTTCTTGCTCCAGGAGAAGAATGCTTCGACAAGCTCAGCACGAACGAAATTATTGAGGTAGAAAATCTTATGTACCTGACAGTCACACTCACCGGCTTTGTTGCTCTGTACATTTTCATGCTCGCTGCATTTACCGGTTACGAAATCATTGGTCGCGTTCCAGCCATTTTGCATACGCCATTAATGTCAGGTTCCAATTTCGTTCACGGCATTGTTGTAGTGGGTGCCATGTATGCATTGCTGAATGCAACATCAACAGTCGAACAAGTGATTGGATTTATCGGCGTATTGCTCGGTGCCGGTAATGCCGCTGGTGGTTATGTGGTAACGGAACGTATGCTAGAAATGTTCAAACCCAGTGATAAGAAAGCCGGGGATAAGAAATAGCCGCGTGTGAATAACGATAGAAAGAAGAATCAAGTATGAATACTCAAGTCATTATCGATGCCAGCTACTTGCTCGCAGCCTTTCTGTTTATCTACGGCTTAAAGCGCATGTCCTCGCCAGTTACTGCGCGATCAGGCATTGTGGTGGCTGGTGTTGGCATGTTGATCGCCACGGTTTCCAGCTTTCTTTATGTGTTCAACGTCGATACGGCAGTTGAGCCGCATCTTCATACAAACATTCATCTGGCCATCGCAGCATTACTGATTGGCACCGGTTGGGCATGGTGGAGTGGCAAGAAAGTCGCGATGACCGCGATGCCGCAAATGGTGGCGCTGTATAACGGTATGGGCGGCGGCGCTGCGGCAGCCATTGCGGCTGTTGAATTGCTCAGTACTACGACTACACATGAAACCGTTTCATTGGTTGTCACTATTATCGGTGCGTTGATCGGCGCGATCTCGCTTGCTGGTTCTTTGATTGCATGGGCCAAGCTGGATGGCAAGATCAATGGCACCTGGCGCATCAAGGGCCAACAGGCATTCAATGGCACCATCTTTCTTGCAACGCTGGCATTGGGTCTGTACATCGTGTTCGCGGAACATGGGCATGCGCCAACGTGGATGGTTGCTGCATTCTTTATCGGTGCGTTGTTCTTCGGTGTGTTGATGACCATGCCCATCGGTGGCGCTGACATGCCAGTGGTTATTTCCTTGTACAACGCATTCACAGGATTGGCAGTGGGCTTTGAAGGCTATGTGTTGCAAAACCCAGCGTTGATGATTGCAGGCATGGTCGTCGGTTCTGCGGGTACGTTGTTAACGTTACTGATGGCCAAGGCCATGAATCGCAGCGTGTCCAATGTCATCTTCAGTAACTTTGGTGCAGTAGGTGATGAACAGCAAGGCGAGATGAAAGGATCAATGAAGCCCGCTGAAGCAGGCGATGCGGCGGTCAATATGCGCTATGCATCCAAGGTGATCATTGCACCTGGCTATGGTTTGGCGGTGGCACAAGCACAGCACAAGTTATATGAGTTCGTAAAGTTATTGACCGAAGCTGGTGTGGATGTGAAGTTCGCCATTCATCCTGTTGCAGGTCGCATGCCCGGTCATATGAATGTATTGCTTGCAGAAGCTGGCGTGCCTTACGACATGATCTATGATCTTGAAGATATCAACGGTGAATTCAAGGAAGCAGACGTAGCCATTGTGATCGGCGCGAACGATACCGTGAATCCCGCTGCGAGACACAATAAATCATCACCGATTTATGGCATGCCAATATTGAATGTTGATCAAGCCAAGCAGGTATATGTCATTAAGCGTGGCCAGGGTAAAGGTTACTCTGGCGTAGAGAATGAATTGTTCTTTGCTGACAACTGCAACCTGGTTTATGGCGATGCATTAAAAGTAATGGTGGCGATGATTCAAGCGGTGAAGTCGCTGGAAGGTGGACATTGATTTGAATGTCCCACATGGCTTTCTGTTCATAAGCTAAGGGAGAATAAACGTTGTTGTAAACAAAGCTAAAGGGATCTCGTCAATTTATATGATGACGAAAATGGGCTATAGATAAGTTCCTGTTCCCCTCCCCACTCGTGGGGGAGGGGTTAGGGGAGAGGGGGACAATATGTCAGGGAAGATCATGCTTCATCGCGCACGCACACTTCGCCGCGCACAAACAGAACAAGAACAACAGTTATGGCAATGTTTACGAGCCAAACGTTTTGCCAATTTCAAATTCAAACGACAATATCCACTCGGCAATTACATCGTAGACTTCATCTGCTTCAAGCCAAGAATAATTATCGAACTCGATGGAAGTCAGCACACTGACTCCAAAGACTATGACGCGGAACGCGATGCATGGTTTAGTTCACAAGGTTTTCGTGTGCTACGAATCTGGAACAATCAATGGATGCTCGAGCGCAATGATGTGTTGCAAATGATATGGAATGAATTGAAC
>DATAHE010000122.1:0-7246 GCA_036263355.1 Steroidobacteraceae bacterium
ATCCAGTCCGATGAGTACTAACAAAGTATTACGCGCACAGATGTATCAACCAATGCTCGCGGGCTCTACAGGCTTTGTGTATGGCAATGTGCCTCTCTGGTTTATGGGAACGCTCGGTGACAGCAACCCTGGCTGGAGCTACTACAGTGGAATAACCGTGTCATGGCAGGCCACGCTTGGTAGCAAAGGTGCAAGCTATGTCACACGCGCTCGTCAGTTCTTCAGCTCCATTGCCTGGCCGCAGTTAATTCCTGATGTCGGTCATAGTGTAATGACTGCTGGATACGGTTCAGTCAACAATGATAGTAACGCGGTATTGGCCCGCTCGCTGGATGGCCATCTCGCGGTTGCTTACCTCACGACGAACTTGACGCTTACCGTGGATATGACGAAGTTCGCGTCCGCGGTTACCGCTTCATGGTATGACCCGACATCGGGCGCCACGCAGTCTACTTCGGCGTTACCCATTGCAAATACTGGCTCGCATAACTTCACGCCGCCAGCGAGCAATGCAGAAGGTAGCGATGATTGGGTGCTATTGCTACAGACGAACTGATAGCGCATGAGTTCATGCAATAAGCCTTCAACAACACATCGGATGGAATGATCCGCAATGGTTATTTGCTTGAGTTGATTTCTACTGTCACATGCACCAGCTCTTTGTGGACAGATAGCAGTTTGCGTACTTCATCAGGTGTTGTGTTCGATGACGAATCGAGGCTGAGCATGCACGCGTACTTGCCTTTGCCAACACGCCACACATGCAGATCCTGAATGTTGGCGGGAATGTTGGCACCATTGATGACTTCTTTAATCTCCGCAACGACAGGCGCATCCATTTCCGCATCCAGCAATACCTTCGCAGTGTCGCGAAGTAACGATACACACCACGAGCCGACGAGCACTGCGCCTACCAGACCCATTGTCGGATCGAGCCACGTCGTGCCAAGATATTTTCCTGCAATCAACGCAATGATGGCCAATACAGATGTCGCCGCATCGGCGGCAACATGGATGTAAGCAGAGCGCAAATTCAAATCGTGATGCTCATCCCCGTCATTGCCGTCGTGCTGATGATCATGGCTCGCATGATGGTCACGTGATTCATGTTCATGTGCCGCTCCATGTGAATCGTGATCATGACCGTGCCCGTGATGATGGCCATGTCCATGCGCACCAGATAACATCCAAGCGGAAATTAGGTTCACGATCAAGCCGAGCACTGCAACACCAATGGCCTGATCAAAAGAGATCACCGCCGGATGCATCAGCCGCGTAGTGGATTCCACCACCATGTAAATGGCGACGCCGACGAGCACAATTGCACTGGTATAACCGCCGAGCACCTCGATCTTCCATGTGCCGAATGCAAATCGATCATCATGTGCGAGTTTTCTGGACAAGGTATAGGCGGCTGCGGATAAACCCAATGCAATAGCATGCGAACTCATATGCCAGCCGTCGGCCAGCAATGCCATGGAGTTGTAGTACCAGCCTGCAAACAATTCGATGATCATCATGACTAACGTCAGCCACAATACCCATCGCGTACGTTGCTCGGCGAGTGGATTGGCATCGTGAAACAGATGGCTATGACGCGTTGATGACGGGTTATGTTGCTGCATGAAAATTATGTGCTGCGAGTTCGGAGTGGCTATTCGTTAACATTCATCAATACAATGTGCAATTCGCAGGCATTCTAGCTACCCTCCGCGCATAAATACATCACCGTGCTGCATACCCAACAAATCAGAAAATGACTCCCGCACGCCCAGAACAACGCCCAGAATCCTTTGCATTTATACGGGAACATACAACCCGTTGGGATTTGATTGCCCTCGTGGTCGTCATCGGACTGATGGCATTCTTTGCCGATGCCAGTCATGGCTTGTTTGCACCGTTGAAGCTGCTTGAAGCGGCGCCCATGTCGCTGGACCCGGTCAATCTGCCGTTTTATGCAGCGCGAACTACATTCCGCATGTTCGCGGCGCTGGCGGTTTCATTGCTGTTTACTTTCACCTATGCAACCTGGGCGGCGAAGAGCGCAAGAGCGGAAAAATTGCTGGTACCGATTCTCGACATTCTGCAGTCGGTACCGATCCTCGGTTTTATTTCGATCACCGTGATTTTTTTCATGTCGCTCGTACCGGGGCGTGTGCTCGGTGCAGAGTTCGTTGCGATCTTTGCCATCTTCACCAGTCAGGCATGGAATATGGCATTCAGCTTCTATCAATCGCTGCGCACCGTACCGGTTGAACTGCAGGAAGCGGCAGTGTCTTTTCGACTATCGCCCTGGATGCGTTTCTGGCAGCTGGAAGTACCTTTCGCCATGCCAGCGTTAATCTGGAACATGATGATGTCGATGTCCGGCGGGTGGTTCTTTGTGGTGGCCTCCGAATCATTCACCGTGAAGGACAGTGTTGTGTCCTTGCCCGGCATTGGTTCATACATTGCACTGGCCATCGAACAACGGGATCTCACTGCGGTGGGCTGGGCGATTGCGACGATGGTGCTGGTCATTCTTGCCTATGATCAATTGATCTTTCGACCATTGATTGCGTGGGCTGACCGCTTTCGCATTGATCAGGAACCGGGTGCACATGCACCACAGTCATGGGCACTGAAGATGTTGCAACAATCGCGGCTGGTAAAGGGGATGAGATACGTTTTCAGAACCTTGCTGCGATCGACAGCACGCCGTATTCCCGTGAAGAAGTTTGTATCGCCGATTACCCATGCACAACGCTATGACAGATGGTGGTTGATTCTGATCGTTGCGTTGATTGGGCTTGCGTTGTGGCATCTGGTGCACATGCTGATAACTGCTGCATCTATAGCGGAATTGCTTCAAGTGACCGGACTTGCTGCCATTACGATGTTGCGTGTCTTTGTATTGATCGCGCTGGCCAGTTTAATCTGGGTACCCATTGGAGTCTGGGTGGGATTACGTCCCGGTGCAACAGCCGTTGTTCAACCCATCGCGCAATTTCTTGCAGCGTTTCCATCCAACCTGTTATTTCCAGTGGTGGTATTCGGTGTGGTGCGTTGGCATCTGCATCCAGATATATGGCTGAGTCCGCTGATGATCTTGGGTACACAGTGGTACATCCTGTTCAATGTGATTGCAGGCGCATCGGCATTACCCAATGAGTTGCGCGACTCTGCAGCTAACTTCGGCGTGAAAGGCTGGTTATGGTGGCGACGAGTTGCATTGCCTGGCGTGTTTCCCTACTACGTCACGGGTGCGATCACTGCTTCGGGTGGTTCATGGAACGCTTCCATCGCCGCGGAGATTGCCAATTGGGGTTCGACACAGGTGCAAGCTCATGGCATTGGTGCGTATATCGCCAAGGCCAGCGCTAGTAGTGATTTACAACATGTCATGTTGGGCATTGCAGTCATGAGCGTGTTTGTACTCGTGATCAATCGATCATTCTGGCGGCCCTTGTATTATTTTGCGGAACGCAAATTTAGATTAACCTGAGCGGAACGCAAATTCAGACTGACATGAGCGGAACGCAAATTTAGATTGACGTGATGCGTGAACAAGCTGGAGTAGGCAACAGTGAATGCTGTGATGAAAACCGATTTATTGAATGTCAGTTCAGTTCGCAAAGCCTTTCCGAAACCGGACGGTGGCGAATTGCTGGTGCTCGACAATGTCAATCTGCAATTGAGCGAAGGGCAGATTGTTGGGCTGCTTGGTCGTTCTGGTTCCGGCAAATCAACCTTGTTGCGCTTGATCGCAGGCTTATCCGAACCAACAGCCGGTGAGTTGCAGTTTCTTGGACAACCGATTGCGGGCCCCGGTCCGGGCATTGCAATGGTGTTTCAAAGCTTCGCATTGTTTCCATGGCTTACCGTATTTGAAAATGTTGCACTAGGTCTCGAAGCGCAGGGCATGGCGAAAGCAGAGATTCGCAAACGTACACTGGCTGCAATTGATTTGATTGGACTGGATGGCTTTGAATCAGCGTATCCACGCGAACTGTCCGGCGGCATGCGACAGCGTGTTGGTTTTGCGCGTGCACTGGTGGTTCATCCAAACATATTGTTGATGGACGAGCCATTCTCCGCGCTGGATGTGTTGACGGCAGAAACATTGCGTACCGACTTTCTTGATCTATGGTCCGAAGGTCAGATGCCAATCAAGGGTGTGATACTGGTGACGCATAATATTGAAGAAGCCGTGTTGATGTGTGATCGCATTCTGGTGTTTGGCAGTAATCCGGGTCGCATTCTTTCCGAGATTACCGTGACGTTGCCACAGCCACGCAATCGACTGGACCCCAGCTTTCGTGAACTGGTGGAGCGTATCTATGTGGAGATGACTGCTAAACGCAGCGATGGACATGTTGCGCGTGCTGAATTTTTTCCTGGCCTGGGTATTGGTTCTGCATTGCCACATGTTTCATCAAACTCATTGTCAGGTCTGATGGAAGCCGTTGCGGCCGCGCCGTTTAATGGCGTTGCGGATTTGCCAAAGATTGGTTCTGACCTGCAAATGGAAATTGATGAGCTGTTCCCCGTTGCAGAAACCTTGCAGATGATGCGCTTCGCAGAAGTCGAGGGCGGTGACATCAAGTTGACTGAAGCAGGAGTGGCGTTTGCCCATGCTGCATCCAACGAACGCAAACAGATATTCTCGCGACATTTGCTCAGCTACGTTCCGCTTGCTATGCATATTCGTCGCGTACTGGATGAGCGTGCATCGCATAGGGCACCGCGCACTCGCTTTATTGATGAACTGGAAGATTTCATGAATGAACAAGCTGCGGAGCAAACGCTTCGAGCAGTAATCAGTCTGGGACGTTATGCAGAAGTATTCGCTTACGATGATGAGACAGCGACGTTCAGTCTGGATAATCCGAGTTGAGACTGAATGTATTTATCAGTGTCTTGATTATCTCGGCGTCGGTGTATCGGTGTCGACCTGACCGAATAGGCGACGATTAATGAATGACCATGAAGAGCCAATCGCCAATGTAAATGCGAGTGCGAACAACGCAATCCAGCCGATGGCGCTCCTCTGCGTCATCGATAGCCATCCCATCGAAAAGGCCAGCCATGTTAACGCAGCGAATAATGCGGCCACCAAAAAAACACCAATGCGTCCGATAGATCGCATTGTTGCGACGACGAGTACCACCCACAGTATCAGCAAGACAATTCCCGCGACGACTTGAACGGCACTGACCTTGGGGAATGCTGCTGCGACCCAGTGCGCATAGGAATGGCCCGTTGGGTTAAAGGTTGCAAACACGATAAAAATGGCCGCAACCATCCGGAATGCAAATCCTGCAAAGGTGATTTGAGGCATGTTATTGAATCCGCTGAATGATGAATGACTTGAGAATACTGCAACCGGACTAACGGATCCAAGTTTAGACTCAGGCGCTATTGATTGCGCTGGTGTTCTTAAACGGCTTTGTGGTCTTCGCCAGAAATTGGAGTTTCTTCATCTTCTGCTGCCTTACGAGCAGGCGGTGAACCACTCATTGAATTGAAGAATTGATCCTGCATGCCGCGCCAGAATTCCATGTTCTTTTGCGTGAGATTGGCGAAGGCGGTAAATGGATCGGTTGCAGCGTTCTCGGTCATTCGTTCGCGCATCTGCTGTTGCTGATTGGCAAACAACTTCAAACTGTTCTCGAGATAACTGCCAACGAATCCCTGCATCGCGCTTCCGTATGAACGAATCACTTGCGACAGGAAATCCTGACTCATCATGGGTTCGCCGTTTTCCTGTTCGGCAATCACTTGCAACAGAATGCTGCGCGTAATGTCCTCGTGCGTTTTCTGATCAATGACGATGAACTCCTGCTTCTCAACAACCAGACGGCGAATATCGCTTAATGTGATATAGCGGCTCTGCGCTGTGTCATACAGGCGGCGGTTAGGATATTTTTTTATTACCCGTGGAGTAGCTTGCTCAGACATGGAAGTTCCAGCCGATTTCATGAGCATCCCAACATGGAATGCAATTACCCAGAGTTTCTCGCTCTATTTTATGTGAAGCGCGAATCCATCTTCGTCGCTTCGTCAATCGAAGTACTGTCCCCACAGCACGGATGCATGGTAATCCATTCGGGCCTCAAGCCCAAGTGTTTCGCGAATAAATGAGCGTCTGCAGCTGCCAATTTCTGATCGACCACTTCCATATGTCGGGTAGCGCTGCATCCTTCAGTTCCAGTGGCGGACTTTGCCGCAGAAAATCCAGTGCGTGCCACAGCAGTTGGCTCGCGGCTTGCCCAGACAAATGAAAAGAAACATCAGGCGCTGAATCTGACTTCGATAACTTCCGACCCTGTGCATCTTTGACCAGGGGCAAATGAACATAACCCGGTGTAGGAAGATTCAATGCTTGCTGTAGGACAATTTGTCTAGGTGTGTTCAGCAATAGATCCACACCACGTACGACTTCAGTAATGCCTTGTGCTGCATCATCAACCACCACTGCAAGTTGATAAGCAAATAACCCATCGCGACGTTTGATGACGAAGTCACCAATGCTCTCGCTCAGATCGACATGCAATGCGCCATGAATAACATCATGAAATTGCACAGGATGAACAGGCACCCTGAAGCGCCACGCATACTCGCCCTGATCTTTTCTGGGACCGTTTCTACACCAGCCGGGATAACGAATTTCTTCTCCATCAGATGCGGGGTCAGCTGCAAGCAATTCACTGCGACTGCACGAGCAGGGATAGCAGAGATTTAACGAGCGCAATTGTTCCAGTGCTGCGGCATAGGCAGCGCTACGCGTGCTTTGATACAGCACTGAATCATCCCATTCAAACCCCAGTGATTCCAGCGCATGCAGAATGGCATCAGCAGCACCAGCGACGCAGCGTGGTGTGTCGAGATCTTCGATGCGGATCAGCCATTGACCGCCCATCGATTTGGCTTGCAGATAACTGCCCACAGCAGCAACCAGCGAGCCGAAATGAAGCGGACCAGTGGGTGAAGGGGCGAAGCGTCCGCGATAGATCATGTGCAAAACGCCAGATTGATAAGCGCACGACATGCGAACGGAAAACGCCTCATCGCGATTACGATGAGGCGAGAGAACTCACTGGATTGCCCTGCAAAAATGTACTTGAACAAATACATGGGCTTCGAAGCAGGAGCTGGCCACGCCAGCTCGGCTATCTAGATACGATTATCGATAGCGATCGTCACGATCACCGTACTGGCGTTCGCGACGTTCACGACGCTCCTGCGCTTCGACGCATAGTGTCGC
>DATAHE010000123.1:0-14547 GCA_036263355.1 Steroidobacteraceae bacterium
TGACTCGGCGCTTATTGCCAATGCCAATGCACCTGTTGTGATGGTAGTTACTGTGATCAACATGGGCTGCACGTTATTGATAAAGCGTTTTGGAATCACCGTGTAACTGGCCCAGCACAGATTGCCAATAAAGATAAACATATCGCCGGTTGAGAATGTCATCGTCATCAAGTGATGCAACGATCCGTGCGCGACAATCACGATCACGCCGACAAGACTGATGACGAAGCCCCAACGCTGACGCAACGATATCTTGTCACCCGATAACCATGCGGCCAGCAACGCAGTGATCGCCGGATTGGTGGCCATAATTAATGACGCATTCACGGGTGAGGTTTGCTGCAATCCATAAAATAACGAGGCGTTAAAGCCAAATACACCAATCAAGCCCATTGCGAGTAGCGGTAATGCGTTGCGACGTACAGTAGAAAAATCCGGCCGCGTCCGCCAGAACACAATAGGCAACAACATGATTGCAGCAAGCAGAAAGCGCCAGGCCGCCACCGACAGCGGTGACATATAACCGATAGCGTATTTGCCCAGGTGAAACACTGCACCCCAGAAAATGGCGGTGAGTACAAGCTGCAGATAGATCAACACATTGCTCCTTGGGACGGAGAGCGATTCTATTCCGTATGGCCTTCATCCTTTAGACCGCGCTGTCATGACGACTGAAATGGAAGGCATTACTGCGCCGCTAAACTCAGGCACCACGTCATACGGTGACATCCCTTAGTCCTACAAGAACAGGGCAGTCAACCCTACAGCAGCTGTCAGCGCGGTCTGCCACAGTTTGAGC
This sequence comes from Steroidobacteraceae bacterium, assembly GCA_036263355.1. Taxonomy (GTDB): domain Bacteria; phylum Pseudomonadota; class Gammaproteobacteria; order Steroidobacterales; family Steroidobacteraceae; genus CAILZL01. The sequence goes on from DATAHE010000123.1 coordinate 800, forward strand.
TGTAAGCGTCTACTTACGGCTGTCCTAAATGCAAAAGCCGCGCGATTTCCAGTCGCGTCGTCAGACCTTACTTATAAGAAAGCGTTTGTGGGACCCGCTGCTTGTAAAGCTCGCTCCGGTTTCCGGAGCCAGCCCAAACCACGACTGAATAAATTGGGCAATGCCCGGAGCTTTCGATGGAAACCCCTGAACGTGTGCGCCGCGAGACTCGGGCCGTTGCCCGCTCGGAAGAATCAAAACTTGATCTGAAAAATCTACTGCGCGCCTTGCAGGCCGTGCGTGATGGCGATTTCTCGGTGCGATTACCCAGCGATCAAACCGGCATTGCGGGCAAGGTCGCGGACACGTTCAATGAAATTGTCAGCTCCAATCAACGCATCGCTCAGGAGATGGATCGCGCGGGCGAAATGATCGGCAAGGAAGGGCAGACACGCGAGCGCGTGACGCTCGATCGTCGCTCCGGCGCATGGGGCGGCATGGAAAAGTCCATCAACACATTGATTGATGATTTGCTGTGGCCCACAACAGAAGTCACCAGCACGATTACTGCGGTTGCTAAAGGTGATCTGTCGCAAACCGTGCGACTGGAAGTGGAAGGTCGGCCATTGAAAGGCGAGTTCTTGCGCACAGCACGTATCGTTAACGCCATGATTGAACAGATGAGCGCGTTCACCTCTGAAGTGACGCGTGTGGCCCGTGAAGTGGGTACCGACGGAAAACTCGGTGGTCAGGCGTTCGTGCCTGGCGTGGCAGGTACCTGGAAAGATCTCACTGATTCAGTGAACTCGATGGCAGGCAATCTCACAGGTCAGGTGCGCAACATTGCCGACGTGGCAACGGCCATCGCCAGCGGTGACTTGTCACGCAAGATTACTGTGGACGTGCGTGGCGAAATTCTGCAATTGAAAGAAGCCATCAATACCATGGTGGATCAGTTGCGTTCATTCGCATCAGAAGTAACGCGTGTGGCACGTGAAGTGGGTACCGATGGCAAGCTCGGCGGTCAGGCCATCGTGCCCGGTGTCGCAGGTACCTGGAAAGATCTCACCGACTCTGTGAATTTCATGGCGAGTAACTTGACTGGCCAGGTGCGTAACATCGCTGAAGTATCAACGGCAATTGCACGCGGTGACTTGTCACGCAAGATCACGGTGGACGTGAAAGGTGAAATTCTCGAACTGAAAGAAACCATCAACACGATGGTGGACCAGCTGAATGGTTTCTCTGCCGAAGTAACGCGCGTGGCGCGAGAAGTAGGTACGGAAGGCAAACTCGGTGGTCAGGCAGAAGTGAAAGACGTAAGTGGTGTATGGAAAGACCTGACCGATAACGTCAACTCCATGGCCAGTAACTTGACGGGTCAGGTACGTAACATTTCAGAAGTGACCATCGCTGTGGCGAATGGCGACTTGTCACGCAAGATCACGGTGGACGTGCGTGGAGAAATTCTGCAATTGAAAGAAGCCATCAACACCATGGTGGATCAGTTGCGCTCATTTGCATCTGAAGTAACGCGCGTGGCACGTGAAGTGGGTACCGATGGCAAGCTCGGTGGTCAGGCCATCGTGCCCGGTGTCGCAGGTACTTGGAAAGATCTCACCGACTCTGTGAATTCCATGGCGAGTAACTTGACTGGCCAGGTACGTAACATTGCAGAAGTGTCGACGGCCATTGCGCGTGGTGACTTGTCACGCAAGATCACTGTAGACGTGAAAGGTGAAATTCTCGAACTGAAAGAAACCATCAACACCATGGTGGACCAGCTCAATTCATTCGGTGCAGAAGTAACGCGCGTGGCGCGTGAAGTGGGTACCGAAGGCAAGCTTGGTGGGCAGGCTGATGTAAAAGGCATTAGCGGTGTATGGAAAGACCTGACCGATAACGTCAACTCCATGGCGAGTAACTTGACGGGCCAGGTGCGTAACATTGCTGAGGTATCAACAGCCATCGCGCGTGGTGACTTGTCTCGCAAGATCACCGTAGACGTGAAAGGCGAAATTCTGGAACTGAAAGAAACCATCAACACCATGGTGGAACAGTTACGCGCCTTCGCTTCCGAAGTAACACGCGTCGCTCGTGAAGTGGGTACCGATGGCAAGCTCGGTGGTCAGGCTATCGTGCCCGGTGTCGCAGGTACCTGGAAAGATCTGACTGACAATGTGAATTCGATGGCGAGTAACTTGACGGGTCAGGTGCGTAACATCGCTGAAGTGTCGACTGCCATCGCGCGTGGTGACTTGTCACGCAAGATCACGGTGGACGTGCAAGGTGAAATTCTCGAGTTGAAAGAAACCATCAACACCATGGTGGACCAGCTCAATTCATTCGCTGCAGAAGTAACACGCGTGGCTCGCGAAGTAGGCACCGAAGGCAAGCTCGGTGGTCAGGCACAGGTGCCTGATGTAGCCGGTACATGGAAGGATCTGACCGACAACGTCAACACCATGGCGAACAACCTGACTAATCAGGTACGCGGTATTGTGAAAGTGGTGACGGCCGTAGCCGATGGCGACCTGCGTCAACGCTTGACGGTGGAATCGAAAGGTGAAGTCGCCGCGCTCGCAGAAACCATCAACAGCATGACGACCACACTCGCAACCTTTGCTGATCAAGTAACCAGCGTGGCACGTGAAGTAGGTGTAGAAGGACGACTGGGTGGACAGGCCAATGTGCCTGGCGCTGCCGGTACCTGGAAAGACTTAACCGCTAACGTCAACTTGCTAGCTGCAAATCTCACCACTCAAGTACGTGCAATTGCTGAAGTGGCAACGGCGGTAACGCAAGGCGACTTGACTCGATCCATTCAAGTAGAAGCACGTGGTGAAGTGTCCGACCTTAAAGACAACATCAATGCGATGATTCGCAACCTGCGTGAAACAACCGAACGCAACACGGAACAGGACTGGTTGAAGACCAATCTCGCCAAGTTCAGTCGCATGATGCAAGGTCAACGCGACCTGGTGACCGTGGGTCAGATGTTGCTTGCTGAACTTGCACCGCTGGTTAATGGTCAGCAGGGCATTGTGTATGTCATGGAGAATGAAGAATCTGGTCCAGTGCTGGAGCAACTGGCGAGCTATGCTGATTCACGCAATAGCGAAGAGCCGCGTCGTTATAAATTGCGGCAAGGCATCGTGGGGCAATGTGCTGCCGATGGTCGACGCATCCTGCTGGAAAACCTTCCTGAAGAGTCAGTGCATGTAAACAGTGGTCTGCTGACAGCACGTGCACGCAATGTCATTGCATTGCCGGTGTTATATGAAGGCCAGGTCAAGGCAGTGATTGAACTTGCATCGGTACAGCCTTTTGCCGAATCGCATTTGATGTTCCTTGATCAGTTGCGCGATAGCATCGGTGTGGTGTTGAACACTATTGAAGCCAACATGCGTACTGAAGGCCTGCTACAACAATCGCAACAGCTCGCTGCCGAATTGCAGACGCAGCAGAAAGAGCTGCAACAAACCAATGAGGAGCTGGCAAACAAGGCGCAACTGCTGGCAGAACAGAATGCCGAAGTGGAACGCAAGAACGAAGAAATCGAAATGGCGCGTCGTGCGCTCGAGGAAAAAGCCACCGAGCTTGCACTCACTTCACGTTACAAGACCGAGTTCCTGGCAAACATGTCGCATGAATTGCGTACACCACTGAACAGCATTCTGATTCTTGGCCAGCAGTTATCCGAGAATGCCGACGCAAATCTGTCCCCACGTCAGGTCGAGTTTGCAAAAACAATTCATGGCGCCGGTACTGACCTGCTCAACCTGATCAGCGACATTCTCGATCTGTCGAAGATTGAATCAGGTACGGTGACCGTTGAAGCAGAAGACCTGTTGTTCTCGCATCTGCGTGAAACCATCGAACGTAACTTCCGTCACGAAGCGGAAGCGCGCTCATTGTCATTCAACATCGATTACGAGCCACGACTCGGACGACAGATTCAGACTGATCCAAAGCGTCTGTTGCAGGTGCTGAAGAACCTGCTGTCGAATGCATTCAAGTTTACTGCACGCGGCAGTGTTGATCTGCACATCAACATGGCAACAAGTGGATGGACGCCGGATCATCCTGTGTTGTCGAAAGCGCAGACCGTGGTTGAGTTTGCCGTAAAAGATACCGGCATTGGTATCGCGCCGGAAAAGCAGAAGATTGTGTTCGAAGCGTTTCAACAGGCAGATGCAGGTACCTCACGCAAGTATGGTGGTACCGGACTGGGTCTTGCCATCAGTCGCGAGCTCGCACATTTGCTGGGTGGTGAACTGCGTCTTAACAGCACGCCCGGTGCTGGCAGCACCTTCAGTCTTTTCCTGCCACTGAACTTTATCGGCTCTGCGTACCGTCAGGCACGACAGAACAGTTCCACCACTGGTGTGTATCCAATTGCGCTTGCGCCACCTCGTGATGAATTGATTGATGATCGCGAAACGCTGGTGGAAGGCGACACTTTGTTGCTGATCATTGAAGACGATCCGCATTACAGCAAGGTGCTGCTCAATCTCGCGCGTGATAATGGATTCAAGGGTATGGTTGCCAAGAATGGCGCAGAAGGATTGCTACTGGCACATAAACATCATCCAACCGCGATTACGCTGGATGTGTTCCTGCCCGACATGCTGGGCTGGACCGTACTGAATCAATTGAAACAGGACAGTCGCACACGGCACATCCCCGTGCAGATTCTGACGGTGGAAGAAGAGCGACAATACAGCCTTGAACGCGGTGCCTTCTCCTTCATGAATAAGCCTGCTACTACCGAGGGGCTGGCGAAGGCATTGCAACGCATTAAAACTTTTGCGCAGCCACGTGTCCGCGAGCTGCTGGTGGTCGAAGATAACCCCGCAGAGCAAATGAGCATTACTGAGCTATTAAGCTTTGATGATGTAAAGATCACAGTGGTGGGCAGCGGCGCAGAAGCACTAGAGACATTGCGGTCCAGATCCTTTGACTGCGTGGTGCTGGATCTGCGCTTGCCGGATATATCGGGTTTTGAGTTGCTGTCCGAGATTCAGCGTGACGAAACGTTGCGTGATACACCGGTGGTGGTTTTCACCGGTCGCGAGCTTTCAGATGAAGAACAGAATGATCTGAAGCAGAAGGCGAAAAGCATTGTAGTGAAAGATGTCCGCTCACCTGAGCGTTTGCTGGATGAAACGGCCCTGTTCCTGCATCGCGTGATTGATCAGCTGCCGCCCGCCAAGCAACGCATGATTGAAACCCTGCATCAAAGCGATGAAGCACTACGGGGCAAGAAAGTGCTGGTGGTGGATGATGATGTACGCAATATCTTTGCACTGAACAGCATTCTGGAACGTCGTGGCATGCAGGTAGTGACCGCCACCAATGGCATGGATGCAATCAAGCTGCTTGAAGAAACCAATGACGTTGAACTGGTGCTGATGGACGTGATGATGCCCGAGATGGACGGCTACGAAACCATGCGACGCATCCGTATCAAGCAACGCTTCCGCTCATTACCCATCATTGCCTTGACTGCCAAGGCGATGAAAGGTGATCGCGAAAAATGTCTGGAAGCAGGTGCATCCGACTATGTGGCCAAGCCGGTGGACACGAATCAGTTGCTGTCGTTGATCAGGATGTGGTTGCACCCTTGATATCGACTATAAAGATGTCACCAGCAACCAGTTAATAGCGACAGCAAATAATGAAACCCGGCATCGTGCAAGCAATGGGCGACGCAGCCAGCGACAATGACAAGGTCAACATCTTGCTGGTGGACGATCAACCTGCGCGATTGTTGTCGTATGAGTCGATACTCGGCAGTCTCGGACAACATCTGATTTCTGTTCGCTCTGGCAATGAAGCATTGCAACAGGTATTGACGACGGAGCTGGCTGTCATTCTGCTGGACGTCAGCATGCCAGGCATGGATGGTTTTGAAACCGCTGCGTTGATTCACAATCATCCACGTTATCAACACATCCCGATTATTTTTGTCACCGGCATTCACGTGAATGATCTTGATCGTCTGAAGGGTTATCAGCTCGGTGCGGTCGACTATGTTTCCATTCCCATTGTCCCGGAGATTCTGCGTAGCAAGGTTGCCGTACTGGTTGAACTGCACTGTCAACGCAAGAAGCTGCAGGAGCTGAATGCCAGCCTCGCAGCCGCCAATGCGCGACTGGAGATGGATAACACGGCATTGCAAGCAGAGAAGACGCGCGAACTGGAAGTACTCAATCAACATTTAAGTGAAGCGAACAAGGAACTGGCCAAGGCCAATCAGGCGTTGCTGGTTGAAAACCAGGAACGCATGCGAGTGGAAAGCGCATTAAAAGAAGCGGATCGTCACAAGGATGAATTCCTCGCCATTCTTGCTCACGAACTGCGCAATCCACTCGCGCCAATTCGTCATGCAGTGGACATCATGTCGAACATCGACCTGGATAACAAAGCGTTTATCTGGTCACGCGAAGTAATCGGTCGACAGGCAACACACCTGACACGTCTGGTCGAGGATCTGCTGGATGTGTCACGCATTACGCATGGCACCATTCGTCTGCACAAGGAAGTCGTCACCGTGCAGAGCATCATTGACCGCGCCATCGAAGCACTGACACCTGTTATTCGCAATCATAATCACGAACTGCAAGTTGACTGCACAGATCCTTCGATTACGGTGTACGGCGATCCTGTGCGACTGGTACAGGTGCTGGGCAATCTACTGAACAACGCAGCCAAGTTCTCGCCACAACCGGGCGTGATTCGCGTGGTAGTGGATGTAAAACAATCCACGGTGGAATTCCGCATTATCGACTCTGGTATCGGTATTGCTCCCGAATCGCTATCTCAACTGTTCACGTTGTTCTCGCAAATTCATAATGCGAATGATCTTTTCCAAAGTTCCACACGTCGCCATGGCGACAGTCATTCTGAACATGGACTGGGAATTGGACTGGCGCTGGTGAAGCGACTGGTGGAACTGCATGACGGCAGCGTGAGTGTGCGCAGCGCGGGACTGAATGCTGGCAGCGAGTTTATTTTCTCACTGCCAGTCCATGGCGTTGCTGAAACCATTGTAGTGACTCACGACCCACCGCTTGATATCACCGCACGCAGTGTGTTGCTGGTGGATGATAATGCCGACGCACTGGAAGGCTTGTCATTGTTGATGGAGCTCGCGGGTCACAAAGTATTCAAGGCCACTGATGGTCTACAGGCTATCAAGCTGGTGGAGAAGCATCGTCCAGAGATCGCCATTCTTGATATCGGCATGCCGGTGATGGATGGTTATGAACTGGCGCAACATCTGCGCGCTGAGGCAATCGGCAAGGAGATGCACTTGATTGCATTGAGCGGTTGGGGCCAACAGGAAGACATGCAACGCGCCTACGAAGCAGGCTTTGATCATCATCTGGTCAAGCCTGCGACATTTGAAGCCATCAGCGAGTTGATGGCCAAACTGGATTAGTCAGTGATTCTTGACGCGTCGTCGAGACACCATTATCAGATCTTTACTCGTGCGTTCCGCATGTCAGAGATCACCAAAGAGAAGGTTTTTCGCGCTGCTCGAAATGACACTAACCACATTTATTTCTGCTTGGCTTGCCATACTTCCATCAATTCACTGGAACCCTGCGAACGAATACCATTGTCAGTAAGAATATCTTCGGTCGCGGCGAGTATTTCCTTGCGGTTAAACACCAGCGAAGACCATGCGCGAGGTTCGAGTTGGAAGGTGACATACTCATCCTGCAGATCGCGCAATACTTCAACGAGATGTTTCAGGCTGCGAATGGCTATGCCATTGACTGAATACACCACCGCTGACTGTGGGCTGTCATAGCCTTTGGAAACCTTGTGCGGAAACAGCGGTGAAGCAATCACCACCAGTTCCTCACGATCATCCATTGGTGCATCACCCATGTGTGTGACCATTGGGCTACCAAGGAATGCAAAGCTGTTGATCTGTCGCATCGTGGACATGTATTGACGGGTGACCTTGGAAAACACCAGCGGTCCATAAATAAAGTAGGGCGGATAACTGCCACGAAGATCGGGAATCAGGAATGCACGCTCGCTACTCACTGGTAATTCAACATTCATTTGCTTGCCGGCACGCATGATGCTCAGTGGCACCTTGCCGTTCTTCGCGATCTGCTGGACACGATAGGAAAAATTCACTCGCACATTGCTATTGAGAATGATCATGCCCTGATCATCAACCGCGGTATCACCAATCTTGGTGATCACATCCCACTCTTTGAGCGGCGAAGAGTCCTTGTCAGATTCATAAGGGCGATGCACTACTACACCATGTACTGCAGGATCGAGTTTTAGATAACTGCGTAGCGCTGCGTTCTCCAGTGTTTGCAGATCGTCATGCATCGCAGGCTTGCCATCGTAGCGACCATCAGTAATGTCCTTGAGGAACAGGTCAATCTCTTCAATGGGGATGATGTAACCAATATTCTGTGCGTTGTTCAGATGACTGAACGCCAGTCCAATCATCTTGTCGCCCACTACTGCGGGTCCACCGCTGTTGCCTGGGTTAATGGCGGCATCGATCTGGATGCGCAGCCCCATTACTGGAAAGCTGTAGGGAACAAATTCGATGCGTGAAACAATGCCCTTGGTAATCGACAGTGAATTACCACCAGTCGGGAAGCCATACACCAGTACATTGTCCTTGATGATGGGTAGCTTGGCGGCTCGCGGCAAGGCGGTGTGCGCTTTGAAAAACGACGCATCGTCCAGCTTCAGCACAGCGAGCTCGATTTCGGGTGCGATTGCTTCAACCGTGGCGAGAAGCTTGTTGCCTTCCTGATTCGCTTGCACCTGCACCTGACTTGCATACTGCACCACATGAGCATTGGTCAAAATGCGATTACCATCAATGACCACACCTGACCCCGTTATCTCACTCGGCTCCTGCTTGGTCCATGGCTTGGATGAATCGGGATAACGCATGGTGGAAAATACTTTGACAACGGCGTTCTCGACAGTCTGCGATAGCGCTGTTTCATCGTTCTTGTTCTCACTCTTGCGAGCTGCTTCCGCCATCAGATTACTGCTGAAGCACAAACCACAAATCAACAGCAGCAACTTACGGAACATCTGCCACTGCACGTTCAATTGCGAATCCATTTTGCCTACGCTCATTTAGCCAGCACCTGCGTTATAAGTTGTCGACGGAGATTGCCACAGGCTGCTTGCATTGAATAGCATAAAATGTGTGGCTGCTGTCATACTGCCAACCCAATCTTGCGAACGTTATTGCAAACGGACATGTCGTCGTTAATCAAAGAACTCAAACCCACATTGGCCTTGGCACTGCCCATGGTGCTGGGACAAATCGGCCAGATGCTGATCAGCATTACTGATGCGGCCTTCATTGGTCGCATCGGTACCACCGAACTTGCAGCCGCTGCATTCACCAATGGTATTTATGGACTGAGTTATGTGGTTGGTATCGGGCTGTTATCACCTATCGGAATTTTTGCTGCCCGTGATCATGGTGCTGCTGATCACGCGGGTGTTGCTGCATGGCTGCTGCATGGACGTGCGCTGGCACTAGCATATGCATTGCTTGCATGTATTGTGATGGCACTGGTGCTGATCTTCATTCAGCAATTTTCACTGCCGCAGGAAGTCGTCAACACATTGGCAGCGTTCTTTGTACTGCATGGCCTATCCATCATTCCTGCGATGCAGTTTCAGGCACAACGTCAATATCTGGACGCGATAGGTCAGCCGTGGGTCGGCAGCATCATTATCTATGTCAACGTTGCATTGAATGCCCTGCTGAACTGGTTATTCATCTGGGGACATTGGGGAGTACCAGCGATGGGTCTGGCAGGCTCTGGTGTTGCCACGTTGATTGCACGTAGTGTATCGGTGATCCTGATTGAGCTGTGGCTACGCAAAGGTACGCATATGCCAACTGCATGGCGGATGCAGCGGGTTCGCGAGCTGGTACAACTTGGCGTGCCTGCGGCGGGTAGTTTGCTGTTTGAATCTGGAATCATAATCGCGGCGATGATCATGCTCGGCTGGTTGGGCACGGTACCGCTGGCTGCGCATCAGATTGCACTCACCTGCGCATCTTTCTCTTTCATGTTCCCACTGGGCATCGCAATGGCCGCAGGCATTCGCATCAGCCGCACTCGTGGCGAGATGATGAATCAGGATGCCAATGCTGTGTTACGTGTAATTGGCGTTGGCGCCATCGCCTGTGGCACTGCCATCATGCTGTTGTTTGCACTCACCTTCGCATTCGCGGGCACGTACATTGCGGCTGCCTTTACGCCCGATGTAGCAGTGATTGAAATGTCGGTGAAGCTGCTATTCATCGCTGCAGTGTTTCAATTGTTCGACGGCATACAGGTTATTGCGATTGGTGCCTTGCGCGGTCTCACCGATGTGCGTGTTCCTACGTTGATTACCTTCTGTGCTTACTGGCTGATTGGTTTTCCTGCTGCTTATCTGCTGGGATTTACCTTTAATGTTGGTGCAACCGGCGTATGGAGTGGACTTGCCATCGGGCTCGCATTCGCAGCAGTTTTGTTGTTGTGGCGATTCGTCGCATTGACCAGAACAAACGCGGCGCTTGAGCATGCTGTGAGCTAACACATGTCTACATGGTTCAAAAAGGAACTGGGTGATGCCGTGATGGCCGCGCCAGTTCTTGAAACAATAAAGGAACAACATGCCGCGTTGTATGACGTGGACATCGATGACTCTCCATCGGTGTATGTTAGATATGACGCCGGTGACGGATTGCATTGCGAAGTGACTGTTTATTTCTCTCCAACAGCCGCGATACTGGCTAGCTCATTTCATGCCGAGGTTTGTGGCACGCCTGTGCTGACAGACACATCACTGCTGGCTGGTAAGTAGTTCACGCAGCCTGCTAAAAAGTTTCATTTTCACTGCAACATCTGAATTTCTACTGTGTTCTGTTCAACAAGAAGAACGTGACAACGTAATTCGAATTGAGTACCACACTTTGGAGATCATCATGACCGCAGTTATTTCTAATTCCATGACCTTTCAGTCAACCGTGTACATGCTATGCCTGATTGCAAATGTGATTTTGTGGAGCCTGGTATTTTGAAGCAAGCACGTTGGATCACAATGGTCCGACGTGCTTGTCTTTGCGACAATCATTTATAAGCATCGAGACATCAAAAAACAATACCGAAATAATATGGAGACTGCTAATGAATGCAGCATTGCTGGCAAAGAACTTTGCCGTCACAGATCAAACGCGAAAGCAGAAGCGAATTAATTAGCCGGTTTATGTCCCAGCACCCTTGCTGGCAAAAACAGAATGGCACGAAGCAGCGCAAACAATGCTTCAAAAGTAATGCCGACAATACGGAACGGCAACGAGATTAGCCAGATGATCGGCCACAGCACCAAAGCCACGATGGCCAGCGGCCAACAAAAGATAAACAACAGCAACCAGGCAAGAAAGGTGAACACTTCGTTCTCCACAATAAACAGTCGACACGGTCGATGATGGACCTAGAACACGGCGGCAAGGGAAAAGTTGCAGGCCAGTTAAACGATGCGCTGACCTTTAACGACCCGATTGTCGACCGGGACAGGCCGCTAACCTTGGTCTTTACCAGTGGTGCCTTTGCCGGTATCACCTACTACTCCGCCTTCTAAAGTGAAGGTCCGGATAACAAGAAAAGCCAACAGCGGAAGGAAAATCGCATAAACGTACTGTGTTCGCGACACACCAATACCGAAAGGGAACCAGATGCCAGGTATGCCAGGCGGATCGAGCAACTCGGTACCAAATAATGAGGCCATGATCGATACCAACGTCATGAGCGCGATGGTTCGCATTGGGCCATGACGGGCGATGCGCACGCCGATCACTATAAAAAGCATCAGAAATGCAAGACGGCTGCCATGTACTACATTCGTCGAGTGAATGGCGGTTCCAATACTCGCGATAATAGATAACGCTATTGCCAACACGTCGATACTTCGAAACGGAGCGTTCCAACGATTCCACGCCATGGCCCAGGCAGCGAGCGTGGGTATCCACATCACCGATGCAAGCCAGGCATAAGTGGTGAGGTCCATCATATCCGTCCAGGCAACGATGGCATTGTTCAGACGCCGCGCTGCCATAAGCACCAACGCAACACTCATGACGAGCAGGAAACTTCGATGCGAACTACGCATGCGGTACACGAACGCCAAGCCGATGACCAGCAGCATGGCGATGGGTTCTATCACCTCGACAATGTATCCAGCGATAGTTCGTTGCCATTGCGCATGATGGAGCTGCTCGGCTACTGGTTGTGGTGCCAGTATGGGTGCACTGTGCAAGCCGCCACCATCGGTGCTGCTGGAACCGGGAAGCATGTAGACACGAATGGCGAGTACACTATGAGTGCCCGCAACCTCTGCGGGAAGCGCGAAGCGTATAGGTCGGGTGCCGACAACATGTGGCGTTGTACCAAGGCGACCTGAGCCACCAAGCAATGTGCCATTCCAGTAAAGCTCATAACCATGATCGACAAGAGTGGGGCCGAGAATTTCCCACGATGCATTGTTAGCTGGAATAGTTACGGCTCGTCGATACCACGCATAGCCATGGTAGCCAGGATGACCATGCGCCATCCATCCACCCACATAATCAGGAAGCCCTACATCCCCATCATGACTGCCCGGTGACGCAGTCATATCAATCGATTCCCACTCACTGTCGTTTGTGTTGACGTCAGCCCAGCGCGGGTCATCACCGATATGAAATCGCCAAGTGCCGTCGAGTGTTGTCGCTGCTGCGCGCAACGCCGGAGGGTCAACACGACCGCCCATTGCCAAATCAATAATAACCAGGGCTAACGCCATCAGTGTTGCGACAACGGTGGCGACGATTAACTTACGTTGCCTCACATTCATTGCCACCGTTGGAGACATTGGCTCAGCCATCGTTGATCACCTAAAGACCTCAACGTCTGGTGTGAAGCTTCCAGAATTCAATGGAAGCTTACCCATTGGTTTGACGACGACACGGACAGCAACAGTAAAAAGAGTTACTGGCGGCTTCAATGAAAAAACACTTACACCGACTTTAACGAATCACTCTTGCGCCCTTGCCCTTCATCGCTGCTTCGACTTCTTCCACGCGTACCATGGACGTGTCGCCCGGTGTGGTCATGGCGAGTGCGCCATGGGCAGCGCCATATTCAACAGCTGCTTGTGGTCCCTTGCCTTCAAGGAAGCCATAAGCAACACCCGATGCGAACCCATCGCCGCCACCCACGCGATCATAAATTTCCAGATTCTCGCGTTTCATGGATTCGTAAATGCTGCCGTTGTACCAAAGGATCGCAGACCAGTCGTTGAATGAAGCGGTCTTGGCATTGCGCAGCGTCGTCGCGGCTACCTTGAAATTTGGAAACTCTTTCACCGCAGTCTTGATCATGTTGGCGAATGAATCCGTTTCGATATTGGTGAGATGCTCATCCGCACCTTCGACCTCAAAGCCCAGGCATGCAGTGAAGTCTTCTTCATTGCCGATCATGACATCCACATACTTGGCGATTTCGCGATTGATACGTTGTGCCGCTTCCTTGCCTCCCTGGCTTTTCCAAAGCGATGCACGATAGTTCAAATCATATGCAACGACAGTGCCGTACTTCTTTGCAACTTGGACTGCTTCGATCACGGCTTCGGCGGTGTTCGATGCCAGCGCTGCAAAGATGCCACCAGTGTGAAACCAGCGCACACCTTCTTCACCAAAGATTTTTTCCCAATTGAATTCA
>DATAHE010000124.1:0-5653 GCA_036263355.1 Steroidobacteraceae bacterium
TCCATTTCACCTTCGCGCACGATTTCTTCACCGGCACTGTAATCCTGCCATTGACTGGCGCGTAATACTTCCATGATCTCGGCATGTGAGAAGTCATGGAAGAACTTTAGAGTACGAAGAATCGAAAACTGTTCTTGGCGATCAAGCTTTGAATAGCCTTCACGCAGGCGCTGATGAACGCGCGTGAGTTCAGCAGCAAACTCCAGCCCATTGCGATAACGCTTGGCTGGATCTTTCTGCAACGCCTTCGCCACTACTTCTTCAATCACTTCCGGAATTTCTGGACGCAGCGAGTGAATGGGTTGAGGTGTCGCGTAAACTATCTGGTGCAACAACTTGGAAAGATTGCCACCACGGAATGGACGGAAGCCGGTGAGCAATTCATACATCACTGCGCCGAGCGAGTAGATGTCGGAACGATTGGTAATCTCTTCCGACTGAATCTGTTCTGGCGACATATATGACGGGCTGCCAGCAATACCTTCGATACGCGACACTTCAGAGTCCGCGACCAGTGCAATGCCGAAGTCAATGATGCGCACATCATTGGACTGCGTGAGCATGATATTCGACGGTTTGATATCGCGATGAATGACACCGCGGTTATGTGCGTAGTGCAATGCCTTGGCGCATTTGTAGATAACTTCAACGACATCATCAATTGGCAACAAATTATCCGGCTTGCAATACAACGCCAATGTGCGTGCGCCGTGAATATGCTCGGTGACAACGTAACAACGACTGCCTTCTTCACCAGCATCAAAAATTGGAAGAATGTTCGGATGTTGCAACATGCCCACCATGTGAGCTTCGGACATGAACATCTTGCGAGAAACTTTTGCGCGATCATCATCGCTGGCATCGATGTTATAGACTTTGATCGCCACATCGCGGCGATAGTAAGGATCGTGAGACAAATAGACGACGCCAGTACTACCCCGCCCTACTTCCTTGACGACGAGATACTTGCCTATCTTGGTCAGCGTTTCAGCTTGAACATGATCGCGTACTGAATGCAATAACGACGAATGCTTCACGAACCCTCAAATGTTTTTTAGACCGCAACATCAGTTCAGGAAATGGTGTGTCATATGTAATAACGCACATGAAACCAGTCCCGCCATCATGTCGTCCAGCATAATTCCGAGCCCTCCGGAGAGTCTGTGATCAGCCTCGCGGATCGGCCAGGGCTTCGTGATATCAAACACACGAAACAACACAAAGCCCGCAAAAAAATAGAACCATGTGCGTGGCATTGCAATCATGGTAATTGCGTAACCAACAATCTCGTCCCACACAATACCAGGATGATCATGCACACCCAGTCTCTTCGCGCTCTCTCCACATAAGTAGATACCGACGAGACTGAACATAACCACTGTACATAAGTAGTAGAACAACGACAGTTGACTGAGCCACCACACGATTGGCACCGCCACTAACGTACCCATCGTCCCGGGCGCGCGATAACTTAGGCCCGAACCAAATCCAAATGCAAAAAAATGGATTGGACTATAGAGAACTACTTTTGGGTCGGCACTGAAACGCATGGTTAATCTTAGTAAATGAATAGGACAAATGAAATTGTGTGAATGCCAGCAACTTTCAAACGCGAAAAATACTCAGGCAAAATGGTCGAACCCATTTACGGAAACATGAACTTCGTGATTGTTGCGAAAGCATTTTACATCACGCAACTCGTTCGACTGGTTGATCATGCCGATGCATGTACACGGCACAGCACATGATGATGCGGCTTGTGTAACTTGAGAGATATTGCTGGGCGCAACGGTAAACAACAATTCGTAGTCATCTCCGCCACAAAGCATGAGTTGTTCACTGCGATCCTCGTCGAATATCGCAGCCAATGACGCAGATCGCGGCAGCTGCTCCAGACGCAGCATCGCACCACACTCACTAGCAGCACACAGCTTGCGAAGATCGCCCAACAATCCATCTGATACATCCATGCACGCGTTAGCAAATGGCCGCAGTAAGCGCCCCAGTTCTACGCGTGGTTGAGGTTTGAGGAAACGGTTTATCAGATAACTCGAATGAACCTGTTCGCCCTGAGATATCTGCAGTTCTGGATGCAGCAGCAACTGCAATCCCCCCGCCGCCTCTCCGGGCGCGCCCGAAACGTAAACGAGGTCACCAGCTTTTGCACCAGAACGAGTTAACCACTGGTCCTGTTCGACTAGCCCCATGATCTGTACTGAGATATTCAGCGGGCCTTTAACCGTGTCGCCGCCCACCAACTGCACATTGAATTGTGCAGCGAGATGATTGAGCGATTCCGCAAACTCTTTAAGCCACGATTCGTCAACTTGCGGTATGCACAGCGACAAGGTAAACCATTTTGGAATAGCCCCCATCGCCGCGATGTCGCTGAGATTGACTGCAAGCGCGCGCCACGCAATATCGCCAGCATTGCTGTTAAGCGGAAAATGAATACCTTCAACAATAGTATCGACAGCAGCAACCAGCTTGTATCCTGCAGGGACATCAAGCACCGCAGCATCATCGCCCACACCAAGCAACACATCTGCACCATGGTGCGATGAGCCGAAATATCTGGCGATTAGTTCGAATTCATTCAAGGCCGTATGCCTCGATGAGTGAGATTTGATTATCTTGCCTTGCGTTCAGCGGAACGGGGTCCAGCTGTGCGCTCAGCAGAACGCAACCCTGTTGCACATCGATCCAGCAAGGCATTGATGTATTTGTAACCATCGGTGGCGCCAAAGTTCTTGGCAAGTTCCACGCCCTCGTTAACCACCACGCGATAAGGTACATCCAGTCGATTGAGCAATTCATAGGTGGATAACAATAGAACGGCGCGCTCAATTACATCCAGCTGGCCCCACGGACGATCAGCATATTCTGCGATGCGTGCCTGGAGTTGTTCATGTTGTTCAATAGCACCACGCAACAACTCAGTGAAGTACTCGCTATCAGCGGTCTTGTATTCCTCACGCTCGATAAACTGTGCAAGGATTTCGCTGAACGTTTGCTGAGTCAGTTGCCATTGATACAGCGCCTGCATCGCACAACGACGCGCCTGTGACCGGGCACGCGACAAATTCTTGCGTTTGCCAGCAGGTTGTTTATCAGCACCCGCATCGGCATCAGAAGCAGGCTTATTCACTGCGATGTTCCTTTATGTGTGCCGGTATTGGTTGAACTCGCTTTGAACAGATCGCCATTAAAGAGATTAACCATCTCTAATGCAACCAATGCCGCATCGGCGCCTTTATTGCTCTCCATGTTATTGCCAGCCTTGATGGCAGCGCGCTCGACCGCTTGTTCCACGGTATCAGTAGTCAAAACACCAAATGCGACAGGAACGCCTGTATCCAGCGCGGCACGTAATAACCCGCTCGCACATTCGGCACTCACGTAATGAAAATGTGGTGTATCACCCTTGATCACAGCACCTAGGGCAATCACCGCATCATAACGTTTGGTCTGCGCGAATTTCATCGCCGCGAGAGGCAATTCGAATGCACCCGGTACACGAACAATCTCAATCTGTTGGTCAGAAGCGCCGCGGCTCTTCAATGTATCGACTGCGCCGCGGATTAACGGCTCGACCACAAAATCGTTGAAGCGCGCCGCGACGATAACGAATCGGAAGTCATGCGCGAGCACGCCTTCGGCGCTGTGCTGATAGGAATCCATGGAAAAGAGCGGCCTCAAAAGGAATTGCCGCACAGTATAGCGGCCAACGGATCAAATGGTGAATATCAAATCACATTCAATCCACATAACCGGCGACTTCAAGGTCAAATCCCGCCAGACCTTGCAGCTGTCGCGGAGCAGAAAGCACGCGCATGCGATGAATGCCCAGATCGCGCAGTATTTGCGCACCAATACCATAGGTACGCAGAACACCGTGGTGCCTGGCAGCGCCAGTACTGAGATTGCTGACCGATTCCATCAGGTCTTTTGGTTCTTCCTGCGGGCGTAACAGCAGAATGACGCCATCACCTTCTGATGAAACGCGTTGCATTGCGGCTCGCAGCGACCAGCTGCGATTCGCCTCGCGCACACCGATGAGATCACGAAGTGTGTCTTTCACATGAACCCGCACCAGCGGCGCATCAACCTTCTCTGGCTCGCCACACAGCAATGCAACGTGCACGGTGCGATTGACATGATCTTCGTAGCACAACATGCGGAATGGACCAAATTCAGTATCGATATCCTTCTCTGCAATGCGTTCAACGGAGCGTTCACGCTCAATGCGATAGCGAATCAGATCAGCAATGGTGCCAATCTTGAGACCATATTGTTTTGCAAATGCTTCCAGATCAGGACGTCGCGCCATCGTACCGTCGTCGTTTAGAATTTCGACAATCACTGACGCGGGCGTGCATCCCGCAAGGCGCGCCAGATCACAACCTGCTTCCGTATGTCCGGCGCGCGACAACACGCCACCTGGTTGCGACATCACCGGAAAAATATGACCCGGCTGGCGGAGGTCTTCGGGTTTTGCATTGGGCTTCACTGCAGCAAGAATAGTCTGGGCGCGATCATGCGCCGAAATACCAGTGGTCACTCCTTCCGCTGCTTCAATTGACAAGGTGAAATTGGTTCGATAGTCCATATCAGTATCATTCACCATCAACGGCAAACGCAATTGCTTGCAACGTTCACGTGTCAAGGTCAGGCAGATCAAGCCGCGACCGTACTTGGCCATGAAGTTGACGTCCTCAGGCCTGACATGTTCAGCAATCATCAACAGGTCGCCTTCGTTCTCACGATCTTCATCGTCCATGATGACAACCATCCGCCCTGCACGGAGGTCATCGAGAATTTCATCAATGGTGTTTAATGTCATAAAGACTCAGTTATGCAGTAATCGCTTGCTGCGAGCGTTCGATGTAGCGCGCGATGATATCGATTTCGATGTTAACTTGCGTGCCTGTTTGATAGTCATTAAGGATTGTAACCGCTAACGTGTGCGGCACCAGATTGACCTCGAACCAGCTGCCATCCACATCATCACCAACTTCGTTAACCGTCAGACTGACACCATCCACGGCAACGGAACCTTTCTTCGCGATGTACCGCCCCAAGGGACGCGGCACAGAAAACCGCATACGAACTGAACGCGCATCATCATGACGTGAAACGACCAGACCCACACCATCAACATGACCAGTGACATAGTGACCGCCGAGCGCATCGCCTGCACGTAAGGCTTTTTCCAGATTGATGCGAGTACCGGATCGCCATTGACTCAGCGTGGTCACGTTCAGCGTCTCACGTGAAACATCAGCAGCAAATGCATCGCTCAATAATTGTACGACCGTAAGACAGCAACCATTCACAGCAATGCTGTCACCCAACTGAGTATGTTCGAGATATTCCTTGCCGGTGATAAAGATCATCTGCACATCGCCCGCACGAGCGATCACGTCGCGAACTGAACCGGTTTGCTGAATAATTCCCGTAAACATTACATCTCTCTATTCAAACGATAATGAAGCCTGACATCAGAGCCTAGCTGTAGAACTTCAAGCAGCTGCATCTCTACACGTTCAGACATGCTTGTTATCAGGGGCATATTTACTAACGGCCGCGCATCCCGCCCTAACAACACCGGCGCAACGTACAGTAGCAGCTCATCGACCAAGTTTTGCGAAAG
>DATAHE010000125.1:0-4566 GCA_036263355.1 Steroidobacteraceae bacterium
GCGTGATGAATGGCATCGACCACATCGCGTACGCGCGTTTCTGCAGAGCGTTGGCCCATGGCTTCAGCCACAGCTTGATCGAGCGGCCCTTCACTTAATTGCTCAACCAGCTCACCTTGAGGCGCTATTAGTAATGCAGCCGTGCCCGGTAACACCGGTGCCTTGCCCGAGGAGAACGCAGCGATAACCACAGCGAACAACACCAGCAATAAAACCAGATGCAGCACTTTGCGAATGCCATCCAGCAACATCCAGAAGAACCGCAGTAAACGCGTGATAAAACTCATAGTGATTCCTGGTTAACCGACCAATCGAACGCGGGCTAATCATGCCACATTGTCTGGGGCAACAAAAAAGGCGAGTGTTGAACACTCGCCTTTCGCTCAATACTCATATGTGCGGCAGAAAATTCCCGCACCGTGGGTTTTATGACTCGATCTTTTCTTCGATACGTGCGGCCTTACCAGCCAGATCACGCAGGTAGTACAGCTTGGCGCGACGCACATTACCACGACGCTTGACGTTAATTTCGCCGATGGATGGGCTGTAAGTCTGGAATACGCGCTCCACACCTTCACCGTGAGAAATCTTGCGTACGGTGAATGAGGAGTTCAGACCGCGATTACGCTTGGCAACCACCACGCCTTCATAAGCCTGGGTACGTTCGCGATCGCCTTCCTTTACCTTCACTTCAACCACAACGGTGTCACCGGGACCGAAGTCAGGTACCTGACGTGTGACTTGCTCTTTTTCGAGCGCTTCAATGATGTTCATCATGTTCCACCCCAACCTTTAAAACTCAAATCTCTAAAAACCATACAGCGCAGTTTTATTTCTGCTCTGCCTTGAATTCATTCAGCAACAATTGCTCTTCCTTGTTCAGCGGTCGCTGTTCCAGCAACTCTGGTCTTCGCAACCAGGTGCGGCCCAACGCCTGCTTCAGCCGCCAGCGACGTATCACTTCGTGATTACCACCGAGCAATACTTCCGGCACTCTCATTCCTTCAAACTCTTCAGGTCGCGTGTAGTGCGGCCAGTCCAGCAAGCCATTCATGAATGAATCCTGCTGCGCCGATTCTTCATCCCCCAGCACACCCGGCAGCGTTCTCACCACCGCGTCGATCAATACCAGCGCCGGCAGCTCACCACCGGAGAGCACGTAATCGCCGATGGAAATGGTCTCATCCACTTCGGTCGACAATAATCGCTCATCCACTCCTTCGTATCGCCCCGCCAGCAGCACCAGCCCTGGCAATGCTCGCAATTCATTCACCTTGTGTTGTGTTAGCGGCGCGCCATCGGCACCGAGATACACACAACGACTGCCAGTTGGCGATGCCTCTCGCGCTGCATGCAGTGCCAGTCTTACTGGCTCTACCTTCAGCACCATTCCCGGACCACCACCATAAGGCCGGTCATCCACGGTACGGCGCGGATCATCTGCGAAATCACGCGGTGTGATCGCTTTGACGCTCACCTGCCCACGTTCAACCGCTCGCCCCAGCACGCCGACCTGCACTGCGCTTTGGACAAATTCGGGAAACAACGTGATGACTGAAATTTGCACCGACGATCCCGACTCTCTACAAAACGCAATCCAATTTACTCAACCAGCTCATTACCCCTACTCACCAGCAGTGAGCCAGTCCAGCGTCCAGTCGAGCCTCACTGTGCGCTGTTCAAAGTTCACTTCCTTTATCCGTCCCTTCACCAAAGGTACAAAGTGTTCAGCGGCTTTCCCAGCATCATCAACACCACGCAGCACCATGTATGGATGTGCAGGGCTATCCAGGTAGTGATCCACTTGACCCAGCACCTCACCTTTCAGGCTTTGCGCGGACAGTCCAAGTAAATCGTCCCAGTAATACTCACCCGGTTTTGGTGTCGGCAGCTCACGCCTCAGCACACCTATTTCCATATTGCGTAACAGCTCGGCTCCATTCCGTTCTGTTACCCCTTCCATCAGCACCTGCAGTTCGGAACCCGACCAGCGATGCTGCGACCGTTTTGCTGCTCGCCAGGAGCGATTAGCGCCTGTACCCGAACCCAGCTGCCACGTGCGATATCGCAAAATATTGTCAGGCGGGTCGGTATAGGTCTCAACCTTTATCCACCCGGCCAATCCCACTGCCGTTCGCACTTTGCCCAGCACCACCACGCGATTGGCGATGGCTTCAGGCAGCACATCAGTCATGGGATTAACCTGCGCAGCGATCAGGCTGCTTGAGCCTGCTTGCGATAGTCCTTCAACAACGCCTGTACGCGTTCAGAAGTCTGCGCACC
The DNA here is from genome assembly GCA_036263355.1 of Steroidobacteraceae bacterium. Classification (GTDB taxonomy): domain Bacteria; phylum Pseudomonadota; class Gammaproteobacteria; order Steroidobacterales; family Steroidobacteraceae; genus CAILZL01. Next base: position 2,284 of record DATAHE010000125.1, read on the forward strand.
GACTTTTTGCCAATGTTCAACACGGGCCAAGTCAACATTCAACTTGACGCTTTTGCCCTTGGCAACCGGGTCAAAAAAACCAACCTGTTCCAGGATTGTTCCACCCTGACGCTTGCGACTGTCGATTACCACGATGTGGTAGAAGGGCAGTTTTTTGGCGCCGCGACGGGTCAGCCGGATCGTTACCATGAGTACCTTGCCTCGAAAAAACGCGTTAAATTCAAACTTAGCTACATAAAAACCCGGGCAAAGCACCAATCTTTTACGATCAGGCTTTATCCGGGCCGGAAAATGGGGCGCGAAGTGTACTCAAATTTTCCACAAAGTGAAATGGCAACAAAGGGTTAACAACAAGATTCGATTCGCCATAAGCACTCAAACCGTTATTTCTCGCGATTTCAATGCTCAAATCTAAGCGACATTCGACCCACGGTGGCTGAAATATCGTTGCACATCGGCATTTGAATTAGCTAACATGGACTAACTTTGGAGACCAACGATGCGCAAAGTCAATATACATCAGGCAAAGACCACCTTGTCACAGCTGGTAGAAGCCGCCGAAGCAGGTGAAGAAATCGTGATTGCCCGCGCAGGTCGCCCGGCCGCGCGACTTACCAGCGCACATCCCACTCGCAAGGGCATCAAGCTCGGCACACTTAAAGGCATGTTCAAAAAGATCAGTAAAGACTTTGACGAACCCTTGCCCGAGTCGATACTCGCTGGCTTCCTGAACAACTCCATTGAGCCTTAAGTCAATGCGGCTGTTGGTTGATACTCACGTACTGATCTGGGCTCTTGAAGGAAGCTCGAAACTCAGTATCAAAGCACGCGATCTTCTGCGAGACCCAATGCATGAGCATTGGGTCAGTGCAGCAAGCGTGTGGGAAATCGCCATCAAGTCTTCTATTGGCAAGTTGACTCTTGCAAGGCCATTGCGCGAACTCGAAAAAGGCATCATCGCTGCTGGTTTCGAAGTTCTCAACATCAGCATTCAACATGCCGCCGCAATAACGAATATTGAACTTGCACACAATGATCCATTTGATCGTTTGCTACTCGCTCAATGCGAAGTTGAAACCTTGCGACTAGTAACTGCTGACAAGACATTGACGAAGTACGCTGGCGTTATTGATGTATAACTTCATCAAAACAGCTTGCCTGAAATTGGCTTTGCAGTCAGGGTATCCGGTCAGCATAACTTTAAATATCAATCGTCCATCTAGAACATCAACATGCACGAAATAGTTTTACTGGTCGATTATGAAAACGTTGGCAAGATCAACCTCAATGACATACCCGATAGTGTACGGGTGCCATTCTTTTTTGGCGCATCACAAAAATCGGTGGCAACAGATTTTTTGAAAGCGGCGCTGAAACTCGGCAACCGATTCATACCTATTGACATTCAAGGTCATGGCAAAAATGCATTGAATTTTCATATTGCATTCTATCTTGGCGAAGTACTTACCCAATCCCCTGACACATCTTGTGTGATCTTATCCAAGGACAAAGGATTTGATCCTCTGATAAAGCATCTGGTAGATAGAGGGTTCCCGGTTAAACGTGCCGCTACGCTCAGTGAAGCCTTTCCTGCTGTTACACGCAAGGCCAGCACAAAAGCAGTGGCTTCAAAACTTCAGCCATTAGAGGAAGCTTTTGCGTGGCTTAAGGGAATGCAGAAGAACAAACGCCCACGCAAGCGTAAAGGTCTTGCCGCCCACCTGTATTCCCACTGCGCCAAGAAAGTTCCCGAAGCGGAGATTCAGGTATTTATCGACAACATGATCGCGAAACGTCAAATCACCATCACCAACGAGACAATCACCTATCTATTTTGATGACTGCTAAACAGTTCTCTCAACAAGTGCCAACTGCTCGCTTAGTCTCTTGGCAGAAACAGGAATCGATGTCTTCAATTCCTGTGCAAACAACGATACGCGAAACTCCTCAATCATCCATTTGAGCCGTTCAATCTCGGCTGATGAATGAGCAGCGCTGAGCTTTTTGTACGCACTTACAAATGGGGACACTTGTTTTGCAACCTCTGCATCGCGAGCAGCGTTTCCCCGCAAACGCTCAAGCCTACGCACCATTGCCTGAACATATCTGGGCAACTGTGAAAACCATTGAGTTGGCGTCAGCCGCAAAAATGAGGGAGAGAATAACGTGTCAATTTGAGTTGTCACATCGGCAATGGCAGTCACAAACGCCCCAGCCTGTAGCTCGTTCATCAACTGCCGTGCCTTGCGCAAGTCTTTGAACAAGGCAACAGCAGAAGTCATG
>DATAHE010000126.1:0-3764 GCA_036263355.1 Steroidobacteraceae bacterium
CCGCCGCCGTAGCCACCGCCGCTACGACCACCACCGCCGCCACCGCCACGACCACCCTGAGGTTTGTCCTGGGCTTCATTAACCTTTAATGGACGTCCGCCCATGTCTTTGCCATTCAGGCTCTGAATTGCGCGTGCTGCATCGGCACGTGCCATTTCGACAAAGCCGAAACCACGTGGACGACCCGTTTCACGGTCATTGATCAGGGCAACTGATTCAACCGCGCCATGTTCTTCAAACATTGCGCGCACAGCAGCTTCATCTGCCGAAAAAGGCAGATTTCCAACATAAATCTTACTCATAGAAAAAATCCTAAATAACGAACGGACAGAAGTTTGAAAGAAGATCTGGCCGCTCCAAACGAACATAACAGTCACCATTAAAGTGGCGCTGTCCCTTGGCTCGAAGACATTCGGTTTTGCGGACCTTGAAAAAGAACTGTCGCCAGAGAGGCGCAGGTCGCAAGGAGGGAAAAAGAGAGCGGAACGAACCGGCCGCCACTATACACATTCAACCCTCCGTGTGCTGGTATTTCTACAAATTATGCTGAAAGTTCAATGTTCACCCACCAGTTAGCGTATCTTGCTGTCATGAACGCCGCCAATTCGCTGACAGATGCTGCTCCGACGCTTCGCTATCAGCTCAAATCCATCGATGTTGTTGCCGCACCAGAAGGTGGTGAAGGCACTTGGTATCGTTATGTCATTGTCCAGGGTGTCAGTGAAATTACCGGCATGCGACCCGGCGACTATGCTGAAGTGGATGTCGCTGTGCGTGAGATGGTTGATCGCCTAAATGAGCGCAGTGCAGGCAAGAACACCAAGAAGTCCAATCCGGCACCGGTCAAAACGCAAAGCGCCGAAAAGCCGGCGTAAGATCGTCCGCACGATCGCGAATCCATCTAGAAATTGCCGACTGAGTCTGCGTCGACGAGCATCATTGTTGGCTTAACGAACTGATCATCACGTAGTAACCATCAAGATCCCACAGCGCGAACTCACGAGTGCCCGTTGCCGGATTGATTTCCGGCTGCTTATCCAGTGCGGAAACTAGTGCTCTTGCGCGAGTAAGCGTCGCGTCAAAGTCATCCACACGAAAGAATAATAACAGGCCATTGCCTGTTCCTGCCTTCGCTGAATCGACGAGGGTTGGATGATCATGGTCACCCCACTGATGCAGACACAGCAATACAGTGCCGTCGTCGTCTACTATCTGACCAAAGTAATCATGGGCTGGAGCTGATTTCGGCTGGCCAAAAAGAAGTTGATACCACTCATAACTGCGCGCCACGTTATCGACGCCGATGATTGTCCAGGTGCGCTTCATGGTGATATCCGAACGATAGAGGTTGCGGATAGTACCAAGCATTCCCTGCGTGGGTTCAATCAGCAGTTACTGACACAGGGTAAACCGTCACCGCGTTGTGTCAGCTAAGAAGCGACTCTCTATTTATTTCGTCAGCACCTGCAAGGCGCCACTCACGTACACCAGCGGTGCATTCCAGTTAATGGCAATCTCGTTGGTGGTATAGCTGCATATGTCATCGAGATACGATTTCGCTGGCAACTTCGATGGGTAAGATTGTTTGCAGCCCTTGCTATCAACCTGCAAAGAAGTGGCGCCACCGATCAACATTCCGGGTACCGGATCAACAATGCCATCGGCTTCGGAGATACGATGATGTGGATGCATGGAAGGTTTATGCCCAAAGCCGGTTACGAATGAATAGCCCGTTGGATTGCGACCTACTACATAGTCAAATAATGATTGTGCGGCGTCGAGATAAGCGCGAGTGCCATTCAGGCGATAGCCTTGAATCAACATCATCGCCTGATTCATAGCCACTGCATTGCTACCCCAGACGAAATCGTGAGTGGTCATGGCGACGTTGTATGCGGATTTTTCAGATTTGCTCAGCAGAATGTTTGCCAGTTGATCCACGCGCGTCTCAATCAATGCTTGATCGGCTGTTGCCGTCAGGTTCTTGCGATGCTGAGCCAGTGACATCCATGCCAGACCGCTGACGCCTCCCCATGAAGGAACCACATTCAAGACATTAGGCAGATGCAGCGCGCGATAATAGTCATCGTTCTTTGTCGTGATATATAGCTCTGCAGCAGCCCATGCGAATTCGTCACTCACATTGTTGTCATCATAGCCGCCGGTTTTGACATCAGCAGGTTGTTGATAGACCACCGATGGATTGGCCTGTGCCCATTGCCACGCACGTTCGGCCGCTTTCAATGCACGTGCAGAAAATCCGGGATAAGTAGTATCGTATTCTTTATATATACGACTGGCCGTTGCCATCACTGCTGCAAAATCCAGTGTAGCAGCAGTAGTTTTCTGCACCACGTAACGTTCCTTGGTGGATTTGTCCGGCATCACAAAGGGATCAAACAGTTTATTGGTCAACTTGTGATAAAGGCCGCCATCTTCATCCTGCATTGTCAGCATCCATTCCAGATTCCACATGACTTCGTTTAGCAAGTCGGGAATCTTGTCACCGCTTTCCGGAATATTCAGCGACTGCTTTTTATAAAACTGCGGAAAATGTTCGTACGCCGCGAGCAATGTATAAGTGGTGATCCCGGAATTAACGATGTACTTGTTGTAGTCACCTGCGTCATACCATCCTTTTGGTGACGAGATCACGGTGCCTTCGGGTCGTGTGGTCGTTGCAGCAGAGGCATGAACCAGCACGTGATCATCGGGGTGACCAGCAGCACGTGCATACTTACCCGCGTACTTCGCATCGATCTCCATGCTGGCGCGATTCAGATAGTAGTATTTGATGGCGGCTTGATTGATTGCGGCATATTCATCCGCTGCAATGGTAAAGTGATCTGAATCGGGCAGGCCTTTGACACGTATCTGGTACTCGCCAGATTGTTTCAATGCAGTGAAGTCGGCGAGCCGCACACTTTCGGCGGAAGGTTCCCACGTCGCAGCTGCACCGAGTTTGCCGCGCAAAGCGACAGTGTTGGTACCGGCCTTGATAATCTCAAAGTTTGATACATCGCCAGCTGGAACGACAGCGACCTTATGTGCTGCGGGCAGATAACCGAGCTGATTCACATGAATGAAGTTGTCTTCTGCTTGTGCAGCCGCGATTGCTGCAGACACCATCAGTGTTGCAGTCAGGGTTTTAAATTTGTGCATGATCAGGCCGGGTTGGCTGGTTGTGGTTGTACTTGTGGAGAAGGGCGACGGCGTTTTGCAAATTGTTTCATGGCATCGTCGATGAATGCTTTCCAGATTGGATTTGGTTCCCAGATTTCTACCATGGGATCAGAAGCGGTTTCTTCTGGTTCATTCAGGAAGATGCTGCGATAGATGTACAGGAATGCAGAGACGCGCATGTTCTTGGCGCAATGCACCCAACATGGACGACCTTCATGGGTGCGCAATGCAATGCAGAATTGTTCGAGTTGTTCGATAGTGGGCTGTTCCCATTTCACGGGAATCTGGATGTAGTTCATGCCCAGACCGGTGATCAGCTCCGCTTCGCCACGCAGGGCATTTGATGAATTGGGCGGTGAAAGATTGATGACGGTCCGGATGCCATATTTTGACAAACCGTTGATGTCTTTCTCAGATAGCTGGCCAGAGGTCCACAGCCAGTCGAAGACTTGATAAGTGTTTTCAGCGTCCATCAGCGGGTCTCAACCAAAACACGATGCCGTCTACTGTATCTCAATTTCTTAATGAAACCCAAGCGTGTATTTAACTGGATGCAGTTTCTGACTCTTCCTTTTCTTCCC
>DATAHE010000127.1:0-6375 GCA_036263355.1 Steroidobacteraceae bacterium
CAACTCTGTACCAACCCGGTACAAGATTCCAGCCATAAGTTCCTGCATATGAAGATCGTACAGGGTTACGGGTATTGCCGTTGACTTGCATCACCACTTTTGCCAAGCCCGAATTCGCGTCTGGTACCGCAACAAATGGACCATTCTGATTTCCTGATGGCGAGTACTCAAGTGTGACTGTCGCTCCCTGTACCGGTGTAGTGCCATTCGAATAGAACACCTTGCCGGTATTGTCGACAAACACAGCTGCGTTGTAATTGCCACAAGCCGAGGTGTAATGCGCTACGGCATTGCCACGTATGGGAAAGGCAGGGTCATTTACTGTGTAAGTAAACTGCTTTGTCCTGGGGTCCTGTGCGCCCATGTCTATCTTCGTACCATCAGCAGGATAAGTTACGTTGCTAGTTCCATTGGAACCGGTAATCGTGAAATATGCATGGTTATTGGCGGAGTAGGTTGAACAACGCGAATACACAGCATTAAATGGAGTGGATGCATTAACAATCGCATCTCCCTTGACATTAATAATGCCTAACGCCGACATCGCTGGCTGGGTCTTCACGTATGCAGTGAAATTATCGGATTTTAACCCGTTACCACCGATCCACGGTTCAAACCCAGCTTGAATGGAAGTGAGGTACCAATCCGGCTTCAGACAATCGATTGTTGGTAAAAGAAGACCACTATCATCCTTAAAATTCTGATTTTTATTCGATGCGGGACATTGCAATGGAGTGGTGCGCGTTCCTGCGCTGCCGTCTTCAGTACTTTCTATGATCCACCTGCCATCAAAAACACCCAGCAGGTAATTGGTAAACGCCTTGGCATCTACGTCCATGCTGTTAACTCGATAGTCAATACCATTGACATCTTTGGTGGCGACAAAGGAAACGACGTTCCACTCTATGCCACACAATTCACCCGACGCACCTTTACCGAATGACAGGGGGCAATTACCTGCAATTTCACTTGGCTTTATGATTGGTGGCGCAATCTTTCCGTCTGGCGTTGTACTCCCTTCAACGTAACCGAAATATGGGTTATTCAAGCGTCCCACCCAGACGTCATACAACACGCTGTTAATCCACACTCGTTCGCGAATATGACCGGTAGGCTGGGCAAGACCGGCGACATTCTCCACCGGGCGTTGGCCTTGCGTGCCTGCGTCGACATAACTGCCATTGCTGTTCATCCACACCATGATTTCAAGGCCATCATTTTGGCCACGTGCATCATGTGTCTTGGAATCCTGGTTATACGGACTTTCACCTTCCGCAGTATGAGCTGTCTTGTCAAACCAGATATCGTAGGAAGCGTCCCAGACATGCAGGGTTTTATCCTTTACAAAAGGATTGCCATAGTACGGTTCCGACGAAATGCTCCACGTAGTCGGAATGCTGCTGATATCCGATAACTTTGCTGGGAATTTATTAATGTCCGTACTAGCTGTGACATTCTGTCCCGGACCAGGAATTTCTGATCCCATGGTACAGCTGTTGCCATCCCAGCTGCATCCCTTAAAGGCTGAGACGTATGCTGTTGGACCGCCGGCGGTTGGTCCGTCAACGAATGGAACAAAACCACTCCGACTTGGATAATCATCCGGATGAGCCGTGTGAAACGCGACTTCGCGAGGATCGGGTTTCGATGGGCTTGCCGGATAGGTAATGACAAACGCAAATTTGGATTTGTCGGCATAGCCAAGATCCGAGAAGCTCATGCATAGATGACCAAGGGAATGGCCAAAAGGTGCAGACTGTTGTGCGCTGTATCCATCCTTGTTCGCGTAGGCTGGATTACCATTCACAATAGAATTCCAGTAATTGGGATGGATCGCGTACACATCATTAACCATGGCTGGTACAGCGTATGGTCCATAAGTGGTTAGCATCTCACCGAAGTTTGGCGGATTTACCAACGTTGAATCGGTACCCTGTGGCCACCATCCATCCCACGTATCAGCGGGATTTTTGCCAAAATCAGGGTTCTTTGGATCTGTAGTTGGTCCAAATGGCAAGGTATCACCGGGGAAGCCGGGTATGTCAGCATAGGGAGTGCCATCGCCATTACACCAAACAGTATCGTTACCAGGACTGTTTTTATACGTTGCGTTTGCGACAGGAATAAACGATACGGCCGATAACGCTAACGTTAAACATGCCACTCGTTTCAATATTGCGCTCTTTCGAAAGAGCATTCGTTCTGTGTATTTCATCTTTATCCCTCTATAGGATTTAATTAAGTTGACTTGTATTTGTATGACAAATACTCGCATCAGGACTGTCAACGAATCAGAGGGCGAAAGCGCTTGTTCTTATAAACTTATACTTTGGCAAACAATTTCTAAACGATGGACGAGTTTTACGAAACTTTTCTATGCGATGAGTAAACCTCTTTAGCGATAACAATAAGATCATGACACTCGCTGCAACGGCTCGACACCTGATTCGTTACGCGACATGCGGCGATATTCGCTGGGTGTCACACCCGTATGCTTCTTGAACAATGCATTGAATGACGACTTGGAAGCAAAGCCGCTTTCCAGTGCAATCTCGATCACCGTCTTGTTATCGCTAACGGCAAGCAAGTGGCGTGCTGCCTCAACTCGATACTCATTAATGAAGCATGCAAAGGATTTACCAAACTCGGAATTGATAATTTGCGATAGATGGTGCGGATTAAGATTGATTGCAGCGGCAAGGTCACTCAACGTCAGATCAATCTTCAACCAGGGTTGCTCATTTGTCATGTATTCGTTCAGACGATCAATGATCGATTTTCTGACGAAGTCTGGAAGACGATTGTTGCCATACTTTTCTTTGTCGGACGTCGGCACGTCTGGCACAACAACATCAACCTGCTCTTCTGTTGATGACGCCGCTTGGTACACAACGCTGAATGCCAGCAGCATCAGCGATAGTGTAATCACGCAATAACCGAGCGACGCAACGGTACGTCCCGCTGCGTCATCAAATGCAAGGTTTGCAGTGGCGCTGATCAGATAAGCGCCGTACATCATTGCCAGACTGACGAAGGCCACTTTGCGATCGCGAAAGTAATAGAGCGAGTTCACCGGCTTGGATTTGCGCTTCATGATTAGCACGCCGCTGATCAAATAGGATGACATCAGCAGTACTGCAACCAGATCTTGAAGGTTATGGACAGTCAGCCACGGAAGACTGCTTGGCACCACCACTTCGCATACCGCAAGTAACTGGCACACCGTAAAGAACAAGTAGTGCCACCAGTATTTCAAGGGATTTGCAGTCTGCGCCGCTCGGCCCGACATCAATAGAAACCACAGTGGTGCGAACAGCAATCCTGCATAGCCTGACAATCGAATCAGCGCGGGGAACGGAAACGCTGGAAAGTGCTGGATCGAGTAGAACAACTCATCCACACTCACCAGCAGAATGAGAAAAGCCAGCCAGTTGCCGATAGCATCGCGTTTGTGCGCAAGCAGCGCTGCTGTCAGCAAAATGCCGAAAGCACTTCCGCCAATGTACACATATAACAATGCGCTATTCATTCACTCCCCCGCATGGATCAATTGCTTTCAACAACCGACGCTACGCGCAAAACGCATCCGGTGCTCCTTTGCAAATTTGGCTGCCTGTGCAACACGATGGTAGATATCGTTATGGTGTTGCGACGGCTTACTGCATTGCAGTAATGAATTGGCGCGTAAAACACAATCAGTTGTTTTCTCTAGCTATCACCTGCAGCGTTGGGTGAATCAACGTATGTTGATAGTGGAGATGTTTTTACTGCGCAAATCGATGCAATCAAGTCTGTAAGGTTAAAGAAAGTTGAGCGTTAACTCTAATCGGAAAATACGGAGTTGCCGACAAAAGACAATCGCTTGTTGTGCATCGCCTCGCAGGTGCGCGACAATGGTTGCGAGCGTTAGCTCAACGATCATGACAATGATATGACGCCTAGCAGGCAAATTTGGCAGGTGCACAAGTGAGCTCCATTTCCGCTACCGATATCCATTCTGCCGGTGCACGCTTTCGTGCCGCCGTTGCGGAAGAGCAGCCGCTGCAAATCGTTGGCGCAATCAATGCCTATAGCGCAATGCTCGCCCAAGCCGCCGGATTCAAAGCGCTTTATTTATCTGGTGGCGGCGTAGCAGTTAACTCATTGGGTCTGCCCGATCTCGGCATCAGCACCATGGATGATGTGCTGGTAGACATTGAGCGGATTACCAATGCCTGCTCGCTACCGCTGCTGGTGGACGCTGACACGGGCTGGGGTGGCGCATTCAGCATTGCACGGACAGTGAAAGCATTTACCAAGGGCGGCGCAGCAGGACTACACATCGAAGATCAGGTAAGTGCAAAACGCTGCGGTCATCGTCCCAACAAAGAAATTGTCAGCAAGGTGGAAATGGTTGATCGCATAAAAGCAGCGGTCGACGCACGCACTGATGCAAACTTCGTGATCATGGCGCGCACCGATGCAGTAGCAGTAGAAGGTGTGGGAAAAGCAGTTGAACGCGCCATCGCCTGCGTTGAAGCTGGCGCTGACATGATCTTTCCGGAAGCATTGACTGAACTCACCATGTACCAGCGTTTCAAGGAAGCGGTGAAGGTGCCCGTCCTTGCCAACATTACTGAGTTCGGAAAAACCCCATTGTATACGCGCGACGAATTACGCAATGTCGGCGTTGATATGGTCCTGTACTGCTGTGCTGCGTATCGCGCAATGAATGCAGCGGCATTAAACGTTTACCAGACCATACGTCGCGATGGCACGCAAAAGAACATCATTGATCAAATGCAAAGCCGCGCTGACATGTACAAGGTGCTGGATTACGATTCGTATGAAAAGAAGCTGGATGCTTTGTTTTCAAAGCAGAAAGAATAGCTGTCGATTTGTGTTTAGTTGACCCGATCCGTTCGTGGTGAGCCTGTCGAACCATTCTTATCAGACAACCCTTCGACAAGCTCAGGACAACCGGACGAAATAAATAATTGACCTCATGCTACGGAGTTCCCATGACAGAGTCAGCACCGAGCAACTTCAAACCAAAAAAATCCGTTGCATTGTCTGGCATCGTCGCTGGCAACACTGCACTGTGCACAGTGGGTCGTAGCGGCAATGATCTTCACTATCGCGGCTACGACATTCTCGACATCGCATCCAACTGTGAGTTTGAAGAAGTCGCCCATCTTCTGATTCATGAACGTTGGCCGAATGAACGCGAACTCGCGGCTTATAAAAAGAAACTGAAATCGCTGCGTGATATTCCCGATGCCATCAAAGCCATTCTCGAACAGTTACCGCCCTGCTCTCATCCAATGGATGTGTTACGCACCGGCGTGTCTGCAATGGGCTGCATGATGCCCGAAGTGGCCAATCACAACGCCGATGACGCCCGACAACTTGCTGACAAGTTACTGGCGACATTGCCATCCATGCTCTGCTACTGGCATCAATTCGCTCACTATCGTCACAAGATTGAATTGAAGACTGATGACGACTCGATAGGTGGTCACTTCCTGCATCTGCTACATGGCGTAGCACCACCGGCTGAATTTGTGCGTGCCATGCATACTTCGCTGATTCTCTATGCGGAGCATGAATTCAACGCATCGACATTTACTGCACGGGTGATTGCAGGCACCGGCTCTGACCTGTATTCATGTATTGCTGGTGCAATTGGAGCATTGCGCGGGCCGAAACATGGCGGAGCAAATGAAGTGGCGTTTGAAATACAACAACGCTACGACAATCCCGATGACGCAGAGAAAGATATTCGTAGTCGCGTTGCCAACAAGGAAGTCATCATCGGCTTTGGTCATCCGGTTTACACCATCGCTGACCCACGCAATCAGGTGATCAAGCACGTCGCGAAAGACCTGGCACAACATATGGGCGACATGAAGCTACTCAATATTGCTGAACGTCTGGAAACCGTGATGTGGGATATCAAGAAAATGTTTCCCAACCTCGACTGGTATTCCGCCGTAGCCTATCACCTGATGAATATACCAACGACCATGTTCACACCATTGTTTGTCATGAGCCGCATCACCGGCTGGTGCGCTCATGTCATTGAACAACGTGGTGATGGCAAGATCATTCGACCCAGTGCCAATTACGTGGGTCCGGAGAATCAGAAATTTGTGAAGCTGAGTGAAAGAAAATAGAACTCTTATCAACTGATAGGACTCACAAAGATGATATCGCAGCCAACCATCAAAACATTGATAGGTCATTGCCACGAAAGCGCCTGATCAATATTAGTCGGCCAGTTATTACGTTCATGGTGAGCTGTCGAACCATTCAAAATCATTTTAATGAACCCGTCGACAAGCTCAGGGTGAACGGCTTTTTACTGGATTATGAGTTGCTCCTGCAACTCACCCT
>DATAHE010000128.1:0-7065 GCA_036263355.1 Steroidobacteraceae bacterium
TCGGCCCGATGGCCGCCGCATCACCTCGATCACGTTCGCGCTCAGCACCGACTTCTGCGTTGCCTAACCAGCGCCAGTGCCGCGTATGATTAAACCGCTGCTGTGCAGCCTTTAGCGCATCGCGCGTTGCAGCGATATCCAACCGTTGTGACAAGGCCCATGCTTGCAGCGACGCTATATCGAATTGTAGTTCGCCGGGTTGGGGCAAGCGTTCGTCGATTCGAATCGCAGCTTCACTTCTTGAAATGCCGAGCGCATTTAGCAACATGGTGTATCTGTTTTCGACTTCAACTACCGATCTGTGTTGCTCCACCAATGATTCACTCGCAGCGATTTGTTCGCGGCTTAGCTGTAGCACGCTGATATTACCAGCGGCATATAGCGATTCAGCATATTGCGAACTTGCAGTGCTTGCCTCGGCAATCTGCTGACGCAAATCAGCAATCATCTTTGCCGTTACATACTGATAATAGGCAGCACGCACCTCGGCTTCGAGTGAAAGCACTTCGTTCGCCACCCGTTGTTGCGTCTGCAGCAATTCAGCGCGCGCCATCTTCGAGTTGAAGTGCAGAAACAGTAACTCGGTAATGCGTTGCGACACACTCAGTGTTGTCTTGGTGACCACACCTTCTGCGGACAATTGTGCAAAGCCGAAAGATGGATTGGCAAGTCGCGTCGCGTCATATAACTCCGCTTGCGCCAATCCCAGATCGGCATACCACATTCGCATGCGTGGCTGATTGAGCAAGGCAATCTGCACGGCAGTGTCAGCCGATAAGGGTTGTGATAACAACTCGTGAGTGCGTTGCGCTGTATCCGTCTGCGAAACAGACGCCGACTTGAGCACAGTGGAACGCTCTGCGATCAAGGATTCACTCACGCTACTGCCGCGATCTGCAGGAATGGAACTACACCCATTCAACAAAACACAAACAAGTCCTGCAAGTAGGAAAATTCTCATACGAATCTCGAAATATTTTTGAATCAGCGTCAACTCTGCATGCATCGCCAAGCAAGAAAGACCAGCACAGGATTGACGACGAACAGACCCTATCGCGCGGCACGACGTCATTCCCTTGCAAACGGGACCGCGGAGACAGGAGTCGAAGCAAACATCGGCTTTACCGATGGCCCAGAGGGCGAACAGCAGGACGCTGTTCGTAATCCAGGATGCGCTATGAGTTCCGCCTTCGCGGGTATGACCTCTTAGTGAGGTGTGAGAATCGGAGGTCTTAGCAATCGCTGAGTGCGATCTTGCAGAACAAAAGCAGTGGACATTGCATCCACACCATGATGATCGATGACGGCGTCGTGGCAATCGGCCATCACCGCATATAACTGCAGCGTGCTACTACCCAGCTTGCATCCACAGTGATCGGATTGTGTGGTGATCTTGCTGTTCACATCCTTGCAGCAAGGCATATCGCAATTATCTGAGTGTTGATGACCGACCGAGGGCTGTTGTGCTTCGTGACAACCTTTGTGGCCCATGCCTTGGTGCGTCATTCCATGATGAACTGCAACTTGCACCATCTGCGATTGAGCATGATGCGGCTGCAACGCCGCCACCGCATTCAACGCATAAGCATTGAATGCCAGCAGGTTCAATATCACAAGCCAGAATTTGAAGTGTCGTCGGCGCATGCGGGATAGAGGATAGTCCGGCGGGGTAATTTCAGCAACCCGGAATAGTATCAGGCGGCTTCGCGCAGACGAAGTCGCTACCTGACCATCGCCCTGGCCACTGCTTTAATGGTGTTTTCGAAACTGGCTTGAATCTGAGTAAAGCGGGCTCGTATGCTTTGTTCTTCCGGATTGCGCAGCTGTCCTTCCATATCATGACAACTACGCAGCAACTCTTTTGCACCGATGCAGGCACCGATTTCCTGTAGTAATCGGGTGCGTTCACTTAGCAAACTGTAATTGCGATGTGCTACTGCTTCCTCCATCAGCGTAATCTCGCGCGCGGCATCTTCACGGAATTCGGCAAGGACATAAGGCAGCATCGTGCCAGCCGTTGATTGCAGTTCCTTGAACTGCTGCTGATCAAAAAAGTCTTCCGGTAAACGAATATGCTTTGCTTCGAGATGTTGCGATTGACGAACTTCAAGCCATTGCTTGACGGTCTTTTCCATCATCGCTTTTGTAATAGGCTTGGCAAGAAAGTCATTCATGCCAACCTTAACGCAACGCTCGCGATCTTCAGTAAATGCACTGGCAGACATGGCAACAATCGGTACTGGTTTGCGACCTCTTTCCTTCTCCCATGCGCGAATCATCTCGACTGCTTCAAAGCCGCTGATATCAGGCATGTAACAATCCATCAGAATCACATCGAACCAGTTTGACTTCACTGCCACCAGCGCCTCCTGCGCACTGCTGGCAGAGGCTGCGTTGTAGCCAATATGATTCAGCAAGGCAACGGTGACCTGACGATTCAAATCGTTGTCATCAACTACCAGAAGGTAAGGATTCACATTACACATGCGGACTTGCTAATTGACTTGAAGGTATCGCCGGATTGTGAGCGCAAACTAGCAGATGTATCGGACACAACTCGCCGTGCAATATGCCGGCAGATACGGATTGGCAGGCAATGTTGGCGACAATGTGAAGCTGTTCACATTCACTGCCACTCAAACGACCGACCTAATTAATTCACCTATTAATAGTGCCATTTATATCGTAATGATAATTGCAGCTGCTGTTCTGCGAGTTGAGTCTTGGTGTAACTGGCACGTGGCAAGAAGCGACTGTTGATACTCAGCCATTCCGCCATGAACTGCCACTGTGTCCCAACATCTTTGGATGCAGCAACAGTCCACGCACCGCCATCGTCATCATAGAAGTGAACGAAACCAGCGCCCTTGTACTGATTGAGATTGAAGTCATCATGGCGCAGTGAAAAACGCCACGTATTCACTTGCCTGCTTAGTAACAGAAACCATGACTTCATATCCCATGCAATACCCCAGCTATCGCGTGGACCCAAAAACGTATCGCCCTGCAACCATTGACCAATCACGGTCCAGTTCTCATCAACTTCCAAGCGCGCGCCGATGGTGTCGAAACGAGTCAACCAGCCATACACATCCTTGAATGCCGCAGGATCGCCACGATTGTCGTAACGATATGCACGCACTTCGAGATGATCTCCATGTCGCCATTGCACGCCCGCATAAAATCCCGGGCGGCCATCGATCTCGCGAAACTCGTGAATGTGTTCCCAGCGATTGCCAGGGGTAATTAAATGCCCAGTGAGTCCCGTCTGTCTGTCATGCAGATTCCATCCATGACTCGTCAATGTCAGCCCAAGTGGATCATTCCAGCCATATGCACCCAATACCAAAGCGACGTCACCTTGATATCCCGCACTGGCACCCAGCCATCGTGCCGTCAATTCAGTACCCAGCGTTCTTAACTCTTCACCATACCAAGAGTTGATGGCAGCAGGCGTAACGCTATAAACCGGTGTCCATGCTGGACCACGATTTTCCATTGAAAATTCCGGGTAGAACATGCCGATCTTGCTGCTGAAGCGAATAGGCCCAACAGGAAATGGGCGCCATTGTGCAAACAGTTGAGTGACATCCAGCGCACTGCTATTGCCATCTGCATAGCCAGCGACATCACCATTCAACGTCACCGTATCCGAAACACGATAACGCGCCGTACCATAAACAGCACCCAGTCTTAATCCATCATGATCGGTATCAAAGCGTGTCCTTCCAAAGCCGCCATTGACGAATGACTGCTCGCTATCGGTGTTAACGATGCGCACATCAACGATGGCGCGCACATCTAATGGTTCACCACCGTAAGCAACACCGCAACCAAGCAATAATAAAATCCATGTATTACGCACCGGTGCTTTAAGGAAACACTGATTAATCGGGATATTTTTGTTATGGCTAGGAAGTACCCCGCGCAGAACCGCAGTGTATATCTCAATACATAAGGATTTGAGCACGGAACTGACAACGCCATAACAAAAATAGATCATTAATCAGCGTTTCCTCTAGTAGTCCCACTCTGGATTTCTGGGCCTTGGCTCTGGTGAATTACGCAGCGGCTTGTTCAACTTAAAATCAATTCGCGTTGCGTCGTGTACATCCACTGAACGCGTCAACACTTTATCTGCATCGGCGATGTAGGGACTCCAGATGGTCACGGTCACTTTATCTGTCGTCACATCAGCAGTATGAAACACACCGTTGGCATCAGTGCGACCAAACCACTGCGCGGGCGTGACATAGATGTAGCCAATCATCTCATCATGAATATTACAGCCAAGGACTATCAGACCCGGCTTTTCAAACGTCACCGGCGGATGAAGCTTGCCTTTGTATAAAGGTAGCTGAAACGATTTTGCCTTTGAAAAAGAATAGACCTGATGGCTGACAGTATCCGAGTTAGGGAAATCAACGGCGGCACCCACAGGCACCACCAGCACCTGAGGCACAAAACGCAGATTGACTTGATCCATGATCCATTTACGACTTTCACCCTGATGATGCATACGATCATCACTGATCGTCACGACCACTCCCTCTACTGGCTTGCCATTGCGGTCTGTAACCTGAACGCTCAGTTCGGCAGCATGGATCCAACTTGTGGAAAATGCGAACGTGAACGCGGTCACAGCCGAGTAACGTAACGACTGCGATAGGTGACGAAATACCGAATTGAAAAAATGGTGCCCGATGGATGTCACAGTTTGCCTGCTTTCTAACCGACAAATGCCACACATAAATTACTATCCACACCGACACAACGCCATTTCTAACGATGAAAAGCTTTCGTTTCCGGATACTGGTTCTCGCCCTTAGCCTGGTATTCATACCATTGGCGGCTACCATCTATGCGCTGGCTCGCAAAGCCGATGACGCTGCCTTATCCCAGGCGACGACCGAATTGCATGCAGGCCTCAAGGTCGCGCGGGAATCACTCAATTTTCATGGACAGCAGCTGGCTGTTGCCGCACAAATATTGACTGCGGACTTTGGCTTCAAGGAAGCCATTGCATCAGGCGATCACGACACCATTCAGTCAGCGCTGAACAATCATGGCTCGCGATTGCGCGCCGATCTATTGCTTGCTTTTGATCTCGATGGCCAGTTACTTGCCAGCGCGAACAAGTCGCTCTCGGCAAATGCACTCAGTATCATTGCGGATAACCTGCAGCACACTGCATTGAACAGCAGAGAGCCCAGCTACAGCATCATTGATGGCATTCCTTATCTGTTGGTATCTTCAACGGTGCGTGCGCCGAAGCCTATTGCGAGAACAATCCTGGGATTTGCCATCAGCAAATCACTCACCGACGAGATTGCCCAGATAGTGGGAATGAACATTGCGTTTATTG
Source organism: Steroidobacteraceae bacterium (assembly GCA_036263355.1). GTDB lineage: Bacteria > Pseudomonadota > Gammaproteobacteria > Steroidobacterales > Steroidobacteraceae > CAILZL01. The sequence continues at coordinate 5,366 of DATAHE010000128.1, forward strand.
CGCGCGATGATCAGCAGCACATCATTGTCACCACCTCCAGCAAGTATCCGAGCATTGATCTGGTTCGAGAGTTGAACATCGGAATTGATGAAGATGTACGTCGCTTGAGCGCCAGCAACGAAGAGATGCTGGTTCAACGTGAAGTACTGCCAGTAACCAATGGAACCTTGTTACTAGAATTGATTGAACCACTGAGCAAGGCAACACATACGTACGCCGAGTTACAAGGCGCCATCATATTGATCGGCGGCAGCACCGCACTCGCAGCGTTGTTACTCGGTTACTGGTTAATGCGCGCAGCGACCAAACCCATTCAAACCCTCACTGACGCAGCCGCCCGCATCGAACAAGGCGACTACGCTGCGATTGACATTGATCGCAGCACGACGGAGTTTCGTCAGCTAACCTCGGCCTTCTCGGCCATGCGCACCGCCGTGTCGGATCGCGAGCAACGCATCTTGCATCAATCGCAACATGACAAGCTCACTGGACTGCCAAACTACGAAGCATTGTTAGCGACATTGACAAGCCGCATTGCGGCAAAGACAAATCAGGATGAATCCATTGCACTGATATTGGTAGAGCTGATTCAGTTTGCCGACTTGAACGCCGCGCTTGGACACACGGTTAGTGATCAGTTGCTTTGTGAAATCGCGAAGCGACTGACCAACAAACTTTCACATGCGGGCATGGTGGCACGTGTTGGCAGCAAGCAATACATGTTGATGCTACCTGATACAGGAACTGACGCCGCATTGTTGCTTGGACACGATGTATTGCGGTTGATTCAGCAGCCAGTAACGATTGACGACATTCCCATCACCATCAATGCACGATGTGGCATTGCATTGTTCCCCACACACGGGACCAAGGCCCAGGAGCTGACCCGTCGCGCTGATCTGGCGTTATTGCAGGCCCAGCAATCGGAAAGCAACATTGCCTGTTTCGATATCGTTACTGAAGAAAAACATAAACGACGCATTCAGGTACTGGGTGATCTGCAACAAGCGATTGAAGGCAATCAGTTGCATCTGGTGTATCAGCCCAAGATGAACATGAAGGACCGTCACATTACGGGCTTTGAAGCGTTGGTGCGTTGGCAACATCCGGTATATGGTGTGGTATCTCCTGCCGAATTTATTCCGCATGCAGAACGTACGGGGCTCATCCGTCAATTAACTCGCTGGGCACTGCAAGCAGCGCTCAAACAACTAGCGGAGTGGCAAAGCATGGGCTTCCACCATGCAGTAGCCATTAATCTTTCTGCAGCCGACATCGCAGACATGTCATTACCCAATGACATTCTTAACTTGTTAAAAATACATAACGTACCAGCAAACCAGTTGATACTGGAAATTACCGAAAGTACGGTGATGCGTAACACGGATACGGCACTCGCAGCCATAGCGCAACTGCGTACACATGGCATCAAGTTCTCCATCGATGATTTCGGTACAGGACATTCATCGCTCGCGCAGCTGCGCCGCCTGCCTGTTGATGAATTGAAGCTGGAAGGTACATTGGTAGCAGACCTGGTGATAGAAGAACGTGCACGCATCATCGTGCGTTCAATGACAGAACTGAGCCATAGCCTTGGCATGCAAGTGGTTGCAGAGGGCATTGAAAGTGTTCAGATGCTACGCGCTGTCGCGCAATGCGGCTGCGACGTTGCGCAGGGCTATTTGATCGCCAAGCCCATG
>DATAHE010000129.1:0-12957 GCA_036263355.1 Steroidobacteraceae bacterium
TCTTTGACGATCAAGCCAGTCAAAGGAACATGGATATTCGATCTCAATACTTCTACTTTGTGTCCAAACTCGCCATTTGAGTTGCCCCAAAAGCAGACATTAGCCTGCAGTACTGAAATTCGGTCTCATGCGCTGAATCGCATGGAAATTCCCCATACCGCACTGCTACGTTTGAACCCCAGCACCACCTGTAACCGAATTGAAATATCGCTGACGCATTGCCGAAAACAAATACCCTCAGTCTGATGAACCAAAATCAGGTTGGGAGTCAGCTGTGCACAAGAAAGCCCTTATCACCGGCATAACCGGTCAGGATGGCGCCTATCTGGCGGAGTTTCTGCTGGATAAGGGCTACGAAGTACATGGCATCAAGCGCCGCGCCTCCTCCTTTAATACGGATCGAATCGATCATCTGTATCAGGACCCGCACGAAAACAATGTGCGACTACATCTGCACTATGGTGACCTCACGGATGCCACCAACCTGATTCGTATCGTGCAACAGGTGCAACCGGACGAGATTTATAACCTCGCCGCTCAAAGTCACGTAGCCGTTTCATTTGAAACCCCGGAATACACAGCGAATGCAGATGCCATTGGTACTTTGAGATTGCTGGAAGCGATTCGTATCCTTGGACTCGAAAAGAAAACTCGCTTCTACCAAGCATCCACATCAGAGATGTTTGGCAAGGTGCAAGAGACACCACAACGCGAGACCACTCCTTTCTATCCGCGCTCTCCGTATGGTGCCGCCAAAGTATATGCACACTGGATCACCGTTAACTATCGTGAAGCGTATGGACTGTTTGCCTGCAGCGGCATTCTCTTTAATCATGAATCACCGATTCGTGGCGAGACGTTCGTTACTCGCAAGATCACCCGTGCATTAGCACGCATTCACGAAGGGTTGGACAATTGCTTGTATCTTGGCAATCTGGATGCACGTCGTGATTGGGGGCATGCGCGTGACTACGTGCGAGCGCAGTGGTTAATGCTGCAACAAGACGAACCAGAAGACTTTGTGATTGCCACCGGTGAGCAACATTCGGTCCGCGACTTCGTCATGCTGGCGGGCAGCAAGTTAGGCATGAATATTCGCTGGCAAGGCAAAGGCGCGGATGAAGTCGGGATCGATGCTATAACTGGTCGCAGTGTGGTGAAAGTCGACAAGGACTACTTCCGCCCTGCAGAAGTGGAAACGCTATTGGGGGATCCGTCGAAAGCAAAGGCAAATCTCAATTGGCAGGCCGAAATTGGATTCGACGAGTTAGTCACCGAGATGATCAACGCGGACCTGAAGATTGCACAGCGCGATGCCGCTCTTCTACAACAGGGTTTTATTGATCATCGATCACGGATCGCGATGTAACGCCACTGGAGATCGCGAAAAATGATCAACCAAGATAATCGTAGTGGACGAATATTTGTTGCAGGTCACCGCGGCCTCGTTGGATCTGCTCTAGTGCGTAACTTGCACAAGCGTGGGTTTACGAATCTGCTCATGCTCGATCGCTATCAGCTTGATCTGACCAGACAACAGATCGTCAATAGCTACTTTCAGGAAGCTAAACCTGAATATGTGTTTCTTGCTGCCGGAAAAGTCGGCGGTATTCTCGCCAATAACAACCGCCCCGCTGAATTCATTCACGATAACCTGGCCATACAATCCAACGTGATTGATGCTGCTTATCGCCATGGCACCAAGAAGCTGCTTTTTCTTGGGTCAAGTTGCATCTATCCAAAGCATGCACCACAACCCATGAATGAGGAGTGTTTACTTACTGGACCGCTTGAACCTACAAATGAATGGTATGCGATTGCGAAGATCGCAGGCATCAAGATGTGTCAGGCATATAGACGGCAATATGGATTCAATGCCATCTCCGTAATGCCTACTAATCTCTATGGCCCAGGAGATAACTTCGATCTGAACCACTCGCACGTGTTACCCGCATTGATCAGAAAATTTCACGAAGCAAAGATGCTCAACAAGCCTGCGGTAGAGCTATGGGGAACGGGCACACCACGTCGTGAGTTCCTGCATGTCGATGATCTGGCGAATGCCTGTGTATTTCTGATGCAACATTATGATGGCGAATCACCGGTCAATATCGGATATGGTGATGACCTTACCATCAAGGAACTGGCTGAAATCATTCGTCGCGTGGTTGGCTATGAAGGCCTGCTCACCTTTGATACGTCGAAGCCAGATGGCACACCCCGTAAACTGCTTGATACAACCAAATTGAATGCATTGGGTTGGAAGCCTACTATCAAGCTGGAGGAAGGCATTCAACTCACATATCAATGGTATTGCGAACACTACGCTGAGACCGCACGCGCTCACTCCGCTTGATGGCTTCGCGACGTCACGCCAGATCATAGTAACGTCTTCTATTTGATAACTGCTCTCGCAGCCGGAAAGACATACCAGCGGTGTGTCAACACATCAGAGCCCAGCCGCGTCATTTCGGGCATCGCGAGAAATCTTTCTGGTTTTACTTGCGAGAATCGTAAGTCGGGAATCCGCTCCAAGAACGATAGCTCATCGCCAGAAGTAGCAACAGCATCCACCATTGCATTTCACCGCCACCGCCTTTCTTTGCGGCTGGCGCTTCAGGCGCAGCAGTTACCTTGATGTTGACAGACTTTGTGGCACTGCCGGTGGCACCACTGCAAGTCAGTGTCAGCTTGGTATCGGCGGTGACAGGACCAAATGATTCGCTACCGGATGTTGACTTGTTACCGGTCCAGGCGTCCGAGGCAACACAGGCTGTCACGTCGCTGCTGCTCCAGTTAAGAAAGACGCTACCACCCGTGGTCACGGTGTCGGCACTTGACGTCAACGTCACAGCAGGCGCAGTACCAAATGCGATTCCATACATGCCAAGTGATACATTCGCCGCAGTGTCGGTGGTAGCAATAATGTTTAGTGCATAGTTTCCAGGAGTGGCATCTACATCCACAGATCCACCACCAATGACTTCGCCAATAAACTGCGTTTCACGTGTTACTGCCACCAGCAATTGACCCAGTCGTTGTGGTGCCTGCATATCGTTAACGCTGAGCTTATAAGTATCAGCGTTAGCGATAGTCACAGGAATGGCCTGGAAGGTACCACCCACTCCCTGCGTAACGTTCAGCAGCATCGCTGTGCTGCCGCTTGCAGCCAGCGTCAAACCAAACAGTCCCTGACCTGAGCCATTGGGTGTTGCGATCACGTTAATCTGTACATCACCCGCAACCATATTGTTCAACGCCAAGGTGCCTGATGCATTCAGCGTACCCGCCGTTATCGATCCTTGCGTCACTGCCACGGCTAGTTTCTTGAATGACTGTGGAAAATTAAGATCATTCAGATTCAGCACATAGCTTCCTGCACTGGGCAATCTGGCGGTGAAGAAATATCCCGTCTGCGTGACAGCACCATTCGCAGCAATAACGCTGGCATTGCTATAAACCACGCGCGGTGAAGTACCGGCCTGGGTAATCTGTGTACCGTAGATACCCCCGTTCACCGTACTCGTACCAACGACATACATCTTTGCTGTACCCGCATTGGCATTGAAGGCATTCAGCTGGGAAGAGCCCGCGGTATTTTGTGTAGTGAGCACACTGATGTCTTGCAACACCAGCACCTGCAAACTATTCAATGGATCAGGCGACTTCATATCGGTTGTAATTAACTGATACGAACCGGTGGCTGGCAGCGGAATCGATACCGGATCTGGCATCGCACCGACAGGATAGGCGTTCGCCATCACGACTTGATTAGTGGTGCTGTCGATTAGCTTGATACTGTACATACCAGCAACCGCGCTGCTGGACTTTTGCGCCAGTGCTACCAGTTTATTAGTGGTCCCAGCAACAAAGCTGCAAGGGCCAAGTGCGCTCGACGACAGTGGACATTGCAGATTGACACCATCTGTCACAATGGCGACTTGCAGTGAATCAAGCGCGGCAGGGAAAGCAATATCATTTATAGAAACGCTATAGGTATGTCCTGCAGTCAAAGTAAGTTCCGGCTGAAAGCTGGAGAAGTCACCGCCACTTGTTGCGCCCGCTTTGGTTATAGCTCCAGCGGTACTAACAATCGTCGTACTACTATTGTTGATCACCATGCTGTACAGGCTTGCACCACTCGTCACACCCAGCACCTGTGCGCTGTAAGTGCCTGCGGCCAATGTAACCCTGTCAGACTTGGAGCTTCCCGTCGCTTCAGGAACGGAAATCAATTTGATCAGTTTGCTGTTTTGATAAATGGCAACTGACAATGACAGGAAAGCATTGGCTCCGCTTGACTGCCGACCCACATCGTTCAACGTAACTGTATAGTCGCCGGCAATATTGATATTGAAGGACTGCGGCGCAGGCACTGTCGCAGCAACGGCATCATTCGCCGCGACAACATGTGCTTCATCCACCAGCACTGCCGCGCGCGATGCAGCCACGGATAGCAGCATACATACTCCCATCATCACTTGTTGTGGCAGTTTGCGAAGAATCCTGCGAATCATCATTACTGTCCTCACTTCCTGTTGCTTAACTGGATTGGGTAATGGAATTTAATGCTGACCTGGCTTCGTCAATGCCGAAGAAGCTTTGGCCACTGGATACTGCAGCCTGCAGATTGGTGCGTGCCGATACGTTGTTACCCGTTTTCAGCAACGCCATGCCAAGGTGATATCGCACCGTTGCAGATACATTGTCGCCGCCAGCTGCCTGCTGCAATAGATTCACAGCACCTTGATAATCACCCCGCTTGTATTTGTACCAGCCACGCGTATCCAGTAATGATGGATCAGAAGACGTTGCAAGCATGTCGGATAACTTTGCAGCCCGCTCAAGCGAGTTCTTGTCGTCGCCGTGATAGTTCAGCAACAGCATGACCAGATTGTTCGCAACTGGAATTGACTTTGGCTGTTGCACCAGCCACCGGTCATAAGTCTTGATCGCGTCATCAGGCTTGCCCGCGTTTTCCTGAAGCATGGCAAGATTGACCACCAATGACATATCTGAAGTTTTCACCACACCCGTCTCGTAGGTGGCAATCGCTTCACTCAATTGCTTCTGCTGTAACTGTGTAGATGCCAGATTGCGATAAGCCACCGGCCATGCGGACGCAAGATTGATTGTTTGCCGGAAGGCATTAGCTGCTTCTTCCCACTTCTTGTCCGTGAGTAACAACTCGCCACGTAGATTATGAGCGATGGCATTATCAGGATGCTTTGCAATCACCGCATTGAGTCGATTCATTGCACCTTTACTGTCTTTATCCACCATGTCCATACGAACCAGAGCAACCAGGGGCTCCGCAATTTCTGGTTGTACTTCGAGCGCATGTTCATATTGCTTACGTGCCAGCTCGCGATTCTTCTGCGCTTCCGCAAGCAAAGCAGCGTAGTACCAGCCCGTGGCCAGTTGCGGATACTGTTGCTGCGTTTTATCAACGGTATTCTGAGCAGCGGGAAAATCTTTTGCCGATAGCTGCGTTTTGAATAGACCATCCAGAATTTCCAGGTCAACCTTGTCATTCTGTGCGGCGAGTTGTTCAAGGAAAGGACGCGCCTGTTCGATCTTGCCGTTCTGTAATAGCAACTTCGACAATAACTTGCGTGACTCCACATCAGCCGGATCAGTCTGCACGGCATTACGTAGCGTTTCTTCTGCCAGCGTTGCGTCATTGTTTTGCAAGTGTGCTCGCGCCAATGCGCGCATCAATGGTGTGGAATTCGGCTGATCACGCAGAACACTGCGCAGATCCGTAACCGCAGTGGCTGCATCGCCATGCTTCAGTGCTACATTGGCGCGTAATACCAGCGCATCGTTATCGCGAGCATTTTCTTTCAGGACTTCGTCAATCAGATTCCTTGCCCGCGATTCATCATTCAGTTTCACATCATCACGTCGCAGGTACAGCGTTGCCAACTGGTCACGTGCTTGCAAGCCTTTGGCGTCCCTGTCCTCTTTCTTGATGACCTCCTGATAAATCTGCTCAGCACGATCAAGCTTGCTCTGACGTTGCAGGTATCCGGCCATGGCCAACTTCAATTCACTATTGCGCGGCTCGCTGCTCACCATCTTTTCCATTTCGCTGACAGCGACTTCTTCGTTGCGCTGTGTCCACAGCAAATTGACGAGCGCCAGTTTAGCCTCGACCTGATCTGGAAGTTCCGTCGTAGCCTGTCGCCACACCTTCTCTGCACCATCAACATCTTTCCGGAACAGATAGAACTGCGCCAGGCGCGCACGATGCGCAATTGATTTGGGTTCCAGCTGAATAACTTGCTGTAATTGCGCCTCAACACCTGCATAGTCCTGTCGGGCTGCGTTGAGATCGGCAAGGACAATGTGCAGGTCCACGCTGTTAGGAGACTGCTTGATGCCTTCTTCAATCACTTCGACAGCTTTATCGAGACGGTTACTCTGTTTATACAACGATGCCAGCAATGAAATGGTGTACTCGTCATTGGGCTTCTGCTTATTGGCCAATTCTGCATCAGCCTGCGCCTGATCTAACTGGCCACGTTGTGCGTGTAATGCACCCCGCACTGTCAGTAACGCCGCGTTATTCGGATCATCCTTCAATCCTTCTTCGCACAATTCACCTGCCTTGTCCTGTAAGCCACCGATCACGTAGATGCGTGCGAGTGCGGCACGTGCTGGCTGATATTTTGGATTGGCATCCACCGCGGCCTGATATTGTCCTGCCGCTTCGCGGATATCGTTGCGTTTCTCTGCAACTTGCCCAGCAAGGTAACGCGCTTCAACATATTTTGGATCAATCTGCAAAGCATTCCGCAATTCGACACGTGCCTTGTCATAATTCTTGTTGTTGTAATACGTTTGTCCACGCTCAAGGAACTCGTGCTTGCGCGCGTCTACACCGCTGCAAGCTGACAACACTATGCTTACAAGAACGATCGCGATCAGAGTGCGATAAGTTGCCTGACGCAAGGAAGAATGAATCGTCATTGAGATATCCGCGGTTTCAAGAGAAACGGCAGCGTATGTCACATACTTGACGATCGTGTGACAAAGCAGGAATGCGATTGGTTACAGCGCAGCTCTTAATGCAACGGCGGACAAAAACATCAAGGTGCCGCCAGTGAGCAATCGCCATTGAATACCGGCAGAGGTGGAAAGATTTTCTACTGCATAGAACAACACCAGCGTTTTCCAGATGAAAGTACCCAGTGCAAAACCGCTCAACAATGAACCCGGCAAATTGGGTAACGCCAACGCAGCAATTAACACCAGCACATCCAGCGGCGTAATGCGGAAGCGTCTTTCAGTCTTTAGCAACATGCGAATCACAATGCCACTGATCATCAAACCAAAGATAGCGCACTCCAGCAGGAATTGAATTTTCGGCGGGATGGCGCCAGTGCGGTCTAGATACACTGCAATTAATACACTGGTGTAGAGCGCCGCACGTTCCAGCCAGCCTGTTTCTTGCCCTGCACGCTTCACCACAGTTCCGATTAGTACAATCATCGCCGCCACAGCCGCCAGCACTCGGATATCGACCGGTACATCAATGCCATTGATGGCGATCACCGCGCCATACGCCACGATGCAGGAACCAATCATCACACCAGCGGAGCGATTCAGACGCTCGTTGGTATACAACCACTTTATTTGTCGTTGCAACCAAGTGGAGGCGACAGCGGGCTGGACGGAAAGCGCTCGCCACTGCCACCGACGTGATGTTGCAATTCGCAGCGTGACCACAATACCAAGCGCGATTATCACAAATAGCGAAACGATGATCAGGTCGGAGGCATAGCGAAGATGCCAAGCCATTACCAGCAACAATGACTGCACTCCGTAGATAATGATCACGGCTTCATTGTGCTGGAAGCCCAGAGACAACAGACGATGATGAATATGATTGCGATCTGCCTGGAACGGTGACTTGCCATCAAGGATGCGTTCGATCATCACCATCAATGTGTCAATGACGGGTACACCGAGCAAAAACAATGGTAGCGATGCACTGTACAGCAGCTCTTTGTCCTGGGTGAGCACCAGTGATAGCACAGCGGCAGAAAATCCCAACAACTGGCTGCCCGCATCCCCCATAAAGATACGCGCAGGATGCGTGTTGTAACGCAGAAACCCAAGCACCGCTCCGATCGCTATCACAGAGGCGAATGCAACAAAGTCACTGCCACCGGAAAAGCCCAGCAATGCAAGGCCAATAAAGCATAACAGTGTGGTGCCGCCAGCCAGACCATCCAGTCCGTCAGCAAGATTGATCGCATTGGTGATACCGACAATGAATATCAGCGTTACTGGCCATGACAACCAGACAGGCAAATCATAAGCCGTTAGGTGATGCACGCTGCTGATGCTGACGTGTCCAAAGATCATAATGACCAGTGCCACTGTAACCTGACCGAGGAGCTTCCACTTTGGACTCAGCTCCATGCGATCATCCATGATGCCGAACGCCAACAGGATCAAGAGCGCCACACAGTAAACCAGCAGCTGATTATTCTTGCTACCCCACACCATTAACGCGCACAGCATCCCGATGGCCATGGCAATGCCACCTACGCGCGGAATCGGCCTTGCATGCACACGGCGACCGCCGGGGCGATCAAGCACGCCCAGTCGATCGGCGTACTGCATCAACAAGGGAATGAACATCACTGTCATTCCCATCGCCAGCAAGGATGCAAACAGGATTTGCATGGTTCAATCTGGAATATAAGGTGACAGCTTTGGCGCAACATTGCGGATGAACGCAATCATCTGTGCATCCGCAGCGGCGAGCGAAGTCCCTTCCGGCACGGGAACCACTGCCCGCACCAATGCGCCGTCGCTGCGATGACGCAACAATGCATCAACAAACAGGTACCACTTCACTGTGTACTCACTGGTAATGATGTGACCACGTTGCTGAAACCAGTAATACACCAGTTGACGCTGTCCACCGTATTCCATGACCACTCTATTGGCATGCATCGCACGACCGTTCACATTGTCAATCTGTGTTGGCTCAATGCTCTTGATATTCCAGCCGCCGCCCGGCAAACACGAACGCGGCGAATGAACTGAATGTCCTGCCTGCTGCGAGTCATACCACGCAACGTAGAAATTAACAGGCAACCCAGAGCTTGATTGGTAGTCAGCAATAAAGTAATCGTCCAGCTTTAATCCATCTAGATACACCTGATCCAGCTGGCCATGCTTTCCTTGCCAACCATCCATATTAAGCGGAAAGCTATTGAAGAATTCACGCTGTGGGATTACCTCGGTTTCTTTAGGGACCGCATAAACGGCTGGCACCGCCACCAGCATCATTGACAACGCAATCACCGACCAGCGCAGAGATTTCCAATAGTTATTTGTCTTCGTATTAGCAGGAGTGGCCGGAGCTGAGCGCGCTGATGAAAAGCCAAATACCTTGCGCCACGACGTGCCGTCCAGCCATGCAATGAAAATCACTTCTGCAAACAGTATAGAAAGACTCAACATGAATACCATCCATCCCTGAAACTCGTGTAAAAATCCCTCTGCCATGCTTGCGCCCCAACGCTCTACCAGCAACCCCACCGCGCCGATACGCAAGCTGTTCATGATGATGGTCAGTGGCGCAGCAGAAATCACCAACAATAAACGCTTCCACCAGCTGGTGCGCAGCAGGTAAGCCATGACAGCCGCCATTGTAATCAATGGGAAGAGATATCGCAGTCCACTACATGCTTCAATCACCTGCAGTTTGTACGCGCCAAGATCAATAACGTTGCCTTCCAGGAATACGCTGGTGCCTGTCATGCGGATAAACATCACGCCTAATTGCGATGAGACAAGCTGAAGCTGGGACGACAACGTGTTAAGAAAGAAATTCGGAAGCGGCACCATCAATATCAACAGCAACAGCGGCGCAAGGATGCTGCGGAACATTCGCCACCCGCCAAAACATACGACGGCACCGTATAAGACAATCAACATTGAGTACTGTTGCAATGCGAAGATGCTTGCGTACTTTCCAGCGATGTTGACAAGCAGGCCCGTAAATACCAGAAGCACTCCACTCCAGTGACCATGATTTGCATGGCCGCATAAATCACTCAGTTCGCTGCGCTTCTGCCAGATCAGGTATGCGGAAATAAAAGGCAGCAATACACAATGACTGTATTCTTCGGCAGTGAACCAATCATTCACCATCCGCTCAATGCCTTCAAAGAATATTGCTCCAAACAGGCCAATGAGCAACAGGCCAAATAGCCATGGAATGGCGGGCCACTGATATGGCAGACGCGAACCGGTGCTTGAACTGGATACCGGGATGGCGGACGAATCAGACATGCGTGACCCCACGGAACGAAGACGCCGACAGACAACACATCCTGACGCCAGATCATGACGAATGTATTGCGAAACAGAAGATCGCGGCGATGGATCTGGATGAAGGATTTATTTAAGTAGCAACGCCAGTCGTTCGCGCATTACAAAGTAAAGGAACAAGGGTGCAGAGATAACTGTGCGGCGCCACAGCCGACGTGGTTCACCAGCAAGGCGATACAACCATTCAAAGCCAAGCTGGCAAATCCATTCCGGAGCGCGCTTTACTTCACCCGCGTAGTACTGGAACACCGCGCCGATGGCACCGATCACCGGCACTTGCAACTGAGCCGCATTGCGATGCATCCACTTCTCCTGCTTCGGTGCCGTCATGCCCACCCATAGCACATCAGGCTTCGAATCATTGATCATGTCAATCATTTGCTGATTTTCCTGCTGCGACCACTCTCCATAAGGAGGTGAATACACATCAATATGCAGGTTGGGATAATCAGTACGGCATCGGATTCTGATTTGTTCCAGCACTCCATCACTCGAACCAAAGAAAAACACACGGCCACCACGACGATTAAGCGACTGCATGATGCCGCTGAAAAATTCCAGTCCGGTGATGCGCGGCCCAACATCCACGCCAGTCAATCTACCGGCCAGCGTAACTCCAATGCCGTCTGCAACCACTGCATCGCATGTACGCAACGCATCCATAAATGATTTATCACGTCGTGCCGCAACCAGTGAGTGAGGATTAGCACAGGCAAACATGAATGGAGGCTTACCTGATTCAATGGCAAACATGGCACGATCCAGCAAGGACTCAAAAGATCCTGCGCCAATGCGCAAACCCAGCAGCTTGTCTTGCCATACCGCCATGATGCGTACCTCTTCAACTGTTGACGAAACAGTACGCAATCAACATCTCAATTTTCTTACGCCATCGTGAAGAATTTTCGCCGCTTGCTACAAAAATGTCACACGAGAGGTATGACGTGTATGACATTTGTATTCATTTTTAGCCACACGAAACTGTAATGAAGGACAGCTACTGTTGTGACTATTAACCATGCCAAACCCAATGCGTATCTTGCTTGTTCACAACTACTATCAATCGTCCTCGCCAAGCGGGGAAGATGTTGTCTTTGACAACGAGCGGCAATTGCTGGAAAGCGCCGGGCACGAAGTTATTTGCTATTCCAGGCGCAACGACGACATATCCTCATCGATCCTGGAGCGAGCTGCGGCCGCGGGCTCGCTGTTCTGGTCATTACGTAGCTACCGCGAAATTTCCGCGTTGATTAAAAAACACCAGCCGCAAGTCGCACATTTTCATAATACCTTTCCACTAATTTCAACCAGCGCCTATGCGGCGTGCCGGGACAATCTATTACCTGTTGTACAAACACTCCATAACTACCGGCTAATCTGTCCCAGTGGGCTGCTATTGCGCAACGGACGCCCATGCGAAAAATGCATCGGCAATCAAATGTTGCCAGCCATACAGCATGCATGCTACCGACAATCCCGCATCGGCACTGCGCTGGTTGCAGGCATGCTGAATATCAACCGCGCGCTCGGCACGTATGAGCGCAACGTGGACCGTTACGTTTGCCTTACCGAGGGAGCTCGACAACGTTTCATTCGCGGTGGCTTGCCGCCAGAGAAACTGTTGATAAAGCCAAATGTGTTGCGCGATGCTCCGGGTATCGGCTCCGGTGACGGCGGCTATGCCCTATATGTAGGGCGATTGACCAGTGAGAAAGGTGTAACAAGTTTAGTGGACTCATGGCGTCAGATGAATTATCCATTGAAGATCGCCGGTGATGGCGCATTGCGGACCATACTTGAACAAACATGCCGCACGTCGGGTGCACAAGTCGAGTTTTTGGGCTTTCGGTCCCGTGACGAAATTACGACATTGATGCAACGTGCCAGCTTGTTGATCATTCCATCCGAGTGCTATGAAGGCTTTCCAATGACCGTGCTTGAAGGACTCGCTACCGGCACGCCGTTACTGGTATCTGCGCTTGGCGCTCTGGATGAACTGGTACAGGCGCCCGAACACGGTTACAAGTTTAAAGCAGGAGACCCAGATGATCTGCGGGAGAAGGCGACAGCCCTGCTAGCCAATACTGATCGGCTACAGACAATGCGTCTTGCAAATCGCGCACTGTTTGATCGTCGCTATTCCTTGAAACAGTCGATTGGCAATCTTGAACATGTCTACCAGGAAGCGATTGCATGCCGCACCAATTCACACACGGTATCAATACAACGAAGCGTGGAAAACAACGCATGATCCGCGTAGCGATTGTTACCAACTACATCCCCGATTATCGATATCCTGTATTTCAGCGCGTTAAAGAATTATGCAGTGCACAGTTACAATTCTTTACCAGTTCACCAATTGAGCACTCATGCGAAATTGCCAGAAAGCATTTGAAGATCAAGCCATCACGTGGACTCAACGTCCGTTTCCGAACCAAGCATAAGGCCACCAATACCACGCAGCGTGAACTGTTGCCGTTGCCGCTGAGCCTCGTCACCGATCTAATTGGCTTTCGACCTCAGATAATCATTGCGGGTGATTTTGGCTTACGATCCTTACTTTGCTGGATCACATCGCGACTGATACGTTCACGCTTC
>DATAHE010000130.1:0-4078 GCA_036263355.1 Steroidobacteraceae bacterium
TATGGGCATGGTGTCAGCGGCACGTGTTGCCACAACACGATTGAGCGAGTCACGCAGATTAGCTGTGCCATCAGCGCTGTTATCGTCAGGATTATCGGGGAAGACTTCGAATAAGCCTTTGCCGATAGTGCCTTCACGCGAAGTCTGCGTGGCAAGTAATCGGGCACGCGTGGCTGCAACCATGGTGAAACGCGGCGCATCTGGCAATAGCACCAGGAGCACCTCAGGCGACTCTTCAAACAACAGTTGAAAATCGAGCTGTAGTTCCATCATTCAAATCGTCCGGCAATAAGCAGCTTGATCAGCACACAATTATGGTTAGCAAACTCATCACGTTCAACCGCCGTTGGTTAACGTGTCCTCAACCTGCAGCACAGTAGCAACTCGTCCATCTGCGGACAGTACGTATATGTATCTAACAGGGGCTGGTGACGCACCGCCAGAGAAGTGAGTAATAAGATAGACCAAATTTGGTGGAAAGCCTGTAGGACAAAGCACGGCCTCGAATTTCTGTGAAGAACATCACCGAGACATCTTCGAAATGCTGCCTTGGCATCACCCAGAAGGATTACTTGATGCAGGGTTTGTTACGTCAACATACTGCCGGCAGTTGAGGCGTCGTGATGGGAAAGAAGATGCGACGAGATAGTCGCAAACAGGATCGAGTTATTCCACCAGCAATTTGTATCCTGAGGCGGCTGTTTGCAGCAGTTGTGGAATGGCAGGATCGATTTCAATTTTCTGACGCACGCGATGCACCAGTTGCTTTAGTAGTTGGCGATCACCAGCACCTTTGTGTCCCCACACCTGCAGCAACAAACGGTCGGAACTGACGGTGTGTCCGGCATTGGCGAGCAGCATCTGCAGCAAGCGTGTTTCGAGTTTGGTGAGTTTAATCGGCTCTTTATTACCGACATGCACCGTGTACTCATCCACATCCAGTCGAATACGCCCCGAGGCCATCGGTGCGGCAGTGGCTTCAACACCAGAGCGCCTCAACAATGCTTTCACTCTTGCTATTAACGTGCGTGGACTGAACGGCTTGTTGAGATAATCATCTGCACCCAGCTCCAGTGCCTTTACCAGGTCTTCTTCTTCACCGCGAACCGTCAGCATCATCACCGGCACACGCGATTGCTCTCGAATTCTTTTGCAGACTTCAAAGCCATTGGCCCCCGGCATGTTGATATCGAGCACCACTAGATCGGGCGGCTCTTGCTCAAACAGTTGCAGTGCTGTAGCTCCATCATGCGCCTTGACTACCGCGAAGCCCGATTGCGTCAGGGTGAAAGCAATCAGTGCGAGAAGATCGTGATCATCGTCAGCAATAAGAATCTTCATGCCTGTATAAACTTGTCTGGCAGCTTTGTTGTCGGCAATGGCAACGTAATCACAAAACGAGTGCGTCGTTCTGCAGTACGTTCTGCGCGAATTGTTCCACCGTGACGATCAACGATCGACTTGACGATCCACAATCCCAAGCCTAAACCACCAGCTTCTGGTTCATGCGAGACGCCGCGCGTAAAACGTTCAAAGATGGAATGAAAACTTGAATCGGCAATGCCGGGGCCTTCATCTTCCACCCATGCAAACACTTCGTTGCCGTACAAATGAGCGCCAACACGAATGGTGCTGTAATCCGGCGCGTACTTGTTGGCGTTGGCGATTAAATTTACAAACACCTGCGTCAAACGTACTTCGTCGCCTTCAACATGCGGTAACTCTTCTGACACATCCACTTCCAGCTTTTGATAACGCTGTGTCAATAAGGTACCGATCAGGCCTTCTGCTTCTGTCACCACATCGTGTAATGAAACGCTTTGTTTACGGATGCTTAACTGGCCCGATTCAATGCGCACACTTTCAAGCAGGTTATCAATCAGGCTGGTCAGTCGTTGCGCGCCGCGCTTCAATGACATCACTAATGAGCGCACCTGATCCGGTTCATATTCATCCAGACCATCCAGCAACAGTTCAATGCTGGCAAGCTGCGCTGAAAGCGGCGTGCGGAATTCGTGAGAGATATTCGCGAGTACCGAGTCGCGGGCACGACGAATCGATTCCACTTCGGTTTCATCACGAATCACTTGCACCTGAATGCCATCGACCATGCCCGAGCTGGTGATAACAGTGGTCTTGATCACCCCATTGCCTGCGTGCAGACGTTCACTGGCCTGTGCGTGATTGCTATTGCGTGCCTGCACAATCGGACATTGCGCGCTGTCGCAGGGGCGAATACCTTGTGCATCTACACAAGGCTTCAAGATATCGCCGCAGAATTTTCCGAGCGCCTGCGTACGTGTTACACCAAGTAGGCGTGTGCCTTGCGGATTAATGTATGTGATCAAACGGTTTTTATCGACGGCATACACACCTTCAGTCGTGCCTTCGAGTACCGCTTCTGCTTCGGCTTCTTTGCGACGCAACGTGCCCGTTAGATCAACCAGATTGCGACGCATGTCTTCCATGGTGCGTGACAGCACGCCCACTTCGGCAGGACCGCTGGTGGGAATTGAAGTCGAGAAATCACCTTGCGCCAAGCGTGTTGCAGCGTCAGTGAGATTGCGTAATGGTTGCGCCACCAGCTGACCCAGCAACAAGCTGGCGAGCACCGCGAGTATGCCGACAATCACTGCGGTGATTAATAAACGGCGCGTTAACGAGCTGGTTAGTGCATCGCTATCCGCAGTGGGAATCTCTGACTGGATTAATGCAATGAATTCGCCGGTGCTGGCCACCACTGGAACACTGGCAACAAACACTTGTCTACTGTTAACGCGTTCTGCTGCGTAGTGTCCATCGGACAATGCTGCGGCATGTACATGGGTGTATTCATCGACTGGAGCCTGATTGAATCCGCGATAGTTGATGATGCGTATATTGGTATGCACGCGATCACGCAGTACATCGGCAACACGATCATCCATAAAACGAACCGCCAGCATGCGTACACTGAGTGATGGCGTAATCAGATTGTTCACCGTCATCGCTGCCGCACCCATCATGGGTGGCAACTTGTCAGATGGCACAGCGAGGAAACGCTCGCCCTGTTCGCGTTCAGCAGTAATGATGGCGCTCCATTGCACTGTGTCCTGCGCGGTATGTTCACTTTGCGCAATCACTTCATCATCCTGAACCAAGGCACAGGCATTGAAGCCCGCTGCTTCGCAATTGCGTTTCAATAAGGCAGGCACACCATTCATCGAACCATCAATGATGGCGCGACGAATTGCGTCGTTACGCGCTACCTGACGAACTTGAGTGAGTGTGTCTTCGCCGAGCTTGCGCAACTCTTCGCGCGCACTGGTACCGGACAACTGAGCACGAGTTACACCTTGATCATTGGCGAGCGATCTTAATAAGCCCACTGCGCTGGTAGCGATGCCGATGATCACCAGCAACACCAGCACCACGTTGATCACGGGCAACAGACTTCGCAAACTGGTCTTTTCCGGGTCCAGCTGCAACTTGTCCAACCAGGTTTGTATGCGTGCCAACATCATTGTTCTCGCATTTGTCTTAGTAGAGGGATTATGACCCGATTTCGGTTAACTGCAACCGCGCCTACAACATAAGTGATGTCAGTCGACACAGCGCTGCAAGTGCTTTGTGACCGCAGAGTCCATCCATTTCAAGGACGCTGCAAGTACATCCCTGTAAGCTCGGCGGCCGGGTCCTCCGGCCGACGCCTTTCACGGATGTAACTCAGCGATCACACCAGCTCATCGACCGTCATCGAGATACGTTGCATCATCGCCTGCTGTAACCGCGCCACTCCACCAAGGTCTTGATGATCAATGTGATCAACGCCAACACCGTCAACAACGATGCCACCGCAAACGCGCCGACAAAGTTGTATTCCTGATAAAGAATTTCAATATGCAGCGGCATGGTATTAGTTAGACCGCGAATGTGGCCAGAGACGACGGACACTGCACCGAACTCGCCCATGGCACGTGAGTTGGTGAGAATCACGCCGTAGATCAAGCCCCAGCGAATCTTCGGTAAGGTAACGCGGAAGAAAGTCATGAAGCCACCTGCGCCCATGGTGATCGCCGCTTCTTCTTCATCGTTACCC
>DATAHE010000131.1:0-3352 GCA_036263355.1 Steroidobacteraceae bacterium
ACCTTCCAGTAGAGCAACAAACATGCGCGGCAATGCTTTAGCGTTATCTCCAAGTTTCTCGAATAACGACTGGGCAATGCTTGCATCACCTTTGCGAGCCTCCAGTAAACACAGATCAAATTGTCGCGCGAGGTCAGATTGGTCAGCCGCAATTGTCTGCTGGTACAATTTTCGCGCACCATCAATATCATTAGCCGACAGACTAACGCTGGTGGCACGATATTCAAACAGACCGGGCTTTTGAGTAGCTGGAGAGATTCGCCATGCTTCAAGCTGTGACAATGCGGCGTCAGCGAAACCTTCGATAGCCCACGTCTGCGATTCACGAATAGCCAAGTCCCACAATACGGATTCGTTGTTTGACTGCGCCACCGGAATCCACATCTGCGCAATCAATTGTCGCGTTCTGTCGATGTCATACAGTGCACTGCTTGCCAGTATGGCGTTGTACAGCAGCGCTGACGTGCTGTTTTGATCCACTTCCGTATGACGAAACTGAATCTTTGATAAGGATTGAATCAAGGATTCAATCTTGTCAGCCGGTGCAGCCGCTGGCCGTTGAATGATCCCTGGTGCTCTGACCAATCGACCGCGCAGATCATTGACGCCATCAAGCCACTCTTTGACATTGCCCTCTGACCATAATTCTTTCAATTCGGATTTATCACTAACGATGACATCAAGCGACGCCGTTGCGTCCTGTAACAACTTTAGTGATGGATCGAGATTTACTTTGGCGACCCATTCATCCACTGATTTGGTATACGCATTGTGGTAGCCAGCATTGCCTCTTAAGCGAGCAATGATTTCAATCCCTGCCAGTGCTTCTTTTGCTACCTGAGCATCAAGATAATCAGAGGTATTTTCGACAACGGCCTTAATGGCTTTCTTGACTAAAGACAGGTCAGTGCTTTCGCTTAACCCAGCAGCCCAGTCACATGCCGTGTCGTTGCCAAATGCATCATGCGACCAAGTGCCCATACTGCGATATCCAGCCAGCTAACTATTTTTTGGAAGGTTTTGAGTTTTACCGGCAATCGTCGCGGCGCATCCATCGCACCCGCAACTATTTGGCAATAGCCGGTTAATAAGACGGAAACTGATGAATCTTGAAATCTTCGACAGCATCCATCGCTTGGCCTTTAACGGGCTAAGCGTGTATGCAGCGATCAATGCACTGAAAAGAACGAGAAGCGCAACAAGAACGAAGTCGATGATCGGATTCATATCATTCTCCCGCGAATCTAAGCGTTACTTGATAAGCGATGAACGAGGCAATGTACGCCAGCGCAAATAGATATCCAGCCATGATCAGCGGATATCGCCACCCATTCGTTTCACGCTTGACTGTTGCCAGTGTAGACAGACATTGCGGTGCAAATACGTACCACGTGAGAAAGGACACTGCGGTAGGCAAGCTCCATGCGTGCGACAAAATAGGCTGCAGTGCGGTCGCAGCTTCGGTGCCGGTTTCCGACAACGCATAAACGGTACCCAGTGCGCCCACAGCAACTTCACGCGCCGCAAGCCCGGGTATCAGCGCAATGCATATCTGCCAATTGAAACCTATGGGTGCAAATATGGTTGATAGCGCTTTGCCTATTTGACCTGCAAAGCTATATTCAATCGCTGGTCTAATCGCATTATCAGGTGCTGTTGGATATGAGCTGAGAAACCATAGCAGAATCATCAAGGCGAGAATGATGGTACCCACTCGGGTTAAGAACACGTAGACACGCTGCCACAAGCCAATGGCGATATTTCGCAGCGCAGGCATGTGGTATGCGGGCAGCTCCATCATCAATGTCTGCGGACCACGCATTGATCGCGAAAGCTTCATGATATACGCAACGGCCATGGCAGAAACGATGCCACCACAATAGAGAATAAAAAGCACAAGCCCTTGCTGCTCTATTCCCATCCACAGGCTGCGCTGGGGAATGAATGCTGCGATGATTAACGTATACACCGGCAATCGTGCAGAACATGTCATCAACGGTGCAATGAGAATGGTGGTCAGTCTGTCGCGTGGATTTTGAATGGTGCGTGTCGCCATGATGCCGGGGATAGCGCAGGCAAAACTCGATAGCAGGGGTATGAAAGATCTACCAGATAGCCCTACGCCTCCCATCAATCTGTCCAGTAGGAATGCAGCGCGCGGCAAATAACCAGATTCTTCCAATACAAGGATAAAGAAAAACAGGATGACAATCTGCGGAAGAAACACGAGTACACTGCCCGCACCAGCGATGACGCCATTGGCAATGAGACTACGGAGCGCACTTTCTGGCAGCGTGTGTTCCACCCATGATCCAAGACCAGTCATTGACGCATTAATGATGTCCATGACCGGACGTGCCCACGAAAACACGGCCTGGAACATCAGGAACAAGCAGGCAAGTAACAGTAATGGCCCTGCAATCGGATGCAGTATGACTTCGTCGATACGATCAGAAGTCTTCAAAGGATTAAATTTATCTGCGCCTATTTTGGCGAGAATGCGATTTACTTCGGCATGGTCCTTCGCGAGGATATCCGAAGTTATTGGGGATTGGTTGATTGGTACTTGAGTGCGAGTAGTCGCTCTGTCAGTCAATATCTTGGTGAGATCGATGACGCCGTCTTTTCTGACGGCAACGGTTTTAGCGACTGGGATGCCGAGCTCAGCGGATAGCACATCACTATCTATCTTGAGCCCGCCTTGCTCGGCAAGGTCATTCATATTCAGCGCGAGAATCATAGGAATGCCAAAACGCTTGAGGCCAATGGCAAGTCGCAGATGTTGACGCAGATTCGTTGCATCTACGACGCAAACAATCAGGTCAGGTTGATCTTCTGGTGCAAATTTTCCACTGATCACATCAAGCGTTACACGTTCGTCAGGTGTCTCGGCTTCAAGGCCATATGCGCCAGGGAGATCGAACAAGCGTAGTCGCATGCCGTTCGCCATGACCGTTTGTCCTTCCTTGCGTTCGACCGTAACACCAGCATAGTTGGCTACTTTCTGTTTGCTGCCAGTTAGCAGATTAAACAAAGCCGTCTTGCCGCAATTTGGATTGCCAACAAGTGCAACGATTGGCTGTCGCGTGTTGTCCTGGTTCATTGCTGCTGCACGGCATCGACACGGATATGCTCGGCTTCATACTTGCGCAATGCGAAAGTCGAATTACCGACTCGAACAGCGATAGGCTCTCCGCCGAATGATTTTCGTAGCACTCTGACTGTCTCGCCAGGAATAAAGCCCAACTCTGCAAGACGACGGAACAGATGCCCCAACGCCTCATCTGTCGTTGGCGTACCGACATTCATGACGGTGGCGATCTCGCCTATCGGCAGTTGGCTCAACACTCTG
>DATAHE010000132.1:0-3550 GCA_036263355.1 Steroidobacteraceae bacterium
GATTGAGCAGCTTGATGTCCCCGAGTTGTGCCAGTTGTTCACCAATGATGTATGGCACGGTAAAAATCAAATCGGATGCGGCCAGTATCATGGGTACAGCAAGATAGTGCTGAATGGATAGCACCACGCGTCTGGTCAGGCCTTGTGCGTCAAGTTCAGCCGATAGCACATCTCGCGTTTGCCCAGAGGCATGCACGATGCCGTGATCACCCTCAATGAACTGACGACGTGTCATCTCCTTGCCAGTAATGGGATGTCCTTTGCGCGTGATGCATACAAATGAGTGTGAAAACAGACGCTGCTGAAACAGGGTAGCGCCATGCAAATCGGGAAAGTGGCCAATCACCAGATCGATCTCGCCAGCGCGCAATGCAGGTTCAATCTCGTTGTCTTCCCGATTCACCGTTAGAATCTCAATGCCCGGCGCATTCTTTGTGATGTGCTTCAGAATGGGTGGTAGAAACACCAGCTCGCCGACGTCATGCATATTTAATGTAATTGAGCGCTGCGCCGTAGGTGGGTCGAAGGTGGAGCGATGCAGGATGTCGGAACGAATGCTCTCAAGGATGTTGGCCAGCGGTACGGCCAGACTTTCTGCATAGGGGGTCGGGTGCACACCACGCGGCGTCCGAATGAATAACGGGTCGTCAAAGGTTTTGCGAAGTCTATTTAGCGCAAAACTGGTAGCGGGCTGGCTCATGTTTAGTTGGCGCGCCGCAGCGGAGACGCTGTGCGTTCTCAGCAATGCGTCAAACACTACCAGCAGGTTAAGGTCGAGATCGGCGATATCCATAGTGTTTATATCTTATATACGCGTTACCCCTCTTTTCAAATATCAGTTTAACCGGCGAAATTGCCGCGTTACAAAAAAGGGGGATCACCGTGAATAAGTCTCAACATCTGTCTACAGTTATGCGGTCAGTGCAACTGGCCTTAAAGAAGACCTCAACATCGCTCGTGTACGGAAGCTGTGTGTTGGCAATGGCAACACCACTTCGTGGTATGGCCGCCGATACCGGCATGGAGCTGGAGGAAATTGTTATCACCGCGCGGAAACGCGAAGAAAACATCCAGAAAACACCTGTCGCGGTAACTGCGTTTACCGAGGAGGCACTGGCAAACCGCAGCGTGCAAAGCGTCGATCAGGTGGCTCAATACACACCTAATCTGCAATTTGACGGTTCTGCCGCACTGTCTGGCGGTCGCTTTAATTCCACCATGTTTATTCGCGGTGTGGGTCAGAACGACTTCGCCACATTCAGCGACGCGGGCGTCGGTTTATACATAGACGGCATTTATATGGGCCGCACCATTGGCGGCATCATGGATGCAGTCGATATGTCGCGCGTTGAAGTGCTGCGTGGACCGCAGGGTACACTGTTCGGCAGAAACACCATCGGCGGTGCAGTCAACATCGTGACGCAGGCACCCACCACCACCAATGAATTCCGTGCTGATGCGACTACCGGTGAATTTCATCGGACGGATTTCAAGGGCATGGTGAACTTGTCATCGGCAGGCGGGGAGTTTCGTACCCGCATTACCGCAGCTTCGATGAAGCGAGCGGGTTATGCCAAGCAGATTGACTACATCACGGGTGATACATCGCCACGTGGTGACCACAACGCACAAGTGGCTCGTATTCAGGCCGTGTGGGAACCAAGCGATACGTTTAGCGCGAACTTTAATGCTGACGGCACATGGGCGAAAGAACATGCAGCACCACTGACGTTACTGCGAGTTGCGAGCGCAACCGGTAATGCTGCGGGATATCCATTCTTCAATCTGTACAACAATCTGGTTGCGCCCAATCAAAGTATTGTTGCGCCCAATGGGCTGAAGCAGATGAACAGTTCATGGATTACCGGCAATCCATACACGACCTACGGCAATTTTTATAACCTCAACGAATTGGAGAATTGGGGTACTGGCTTGACGTTGCGCTGGAAGCTGGGCGATATGGAAGTGAAATCCATCACTGGCTATCGTCATCTCCACGCCAAGTTCGGTCGTGACGGTGACAACACGCCGTTGACCTTCCGCGAAACCTATAACGATGATACGGCGAAACAATTAAGTGAAGAACTGCAGTTCTCTGGCAGTAGCTTCAACGAGAAGTTGAACTGGCTCGCTGGTCTGTATTACTTCAAGGAAGATTCAATCGATGATGGCGGTGCGCGTCTGGCAGCTGGCGTATTCAATGCGCTGGAAGCACAACCAACGGGCAGCTGGAGCCCACCAGCATTGGCGCCACGTCCAACTGCTTGTAACCCTGCACTGCCTGGTCCTCCTTGTCTCGGTGGTGCCGGTAATCCGCAGAACGTGTCAAACGATTTGCAGATTCACTTATATAACGTCAATGCCAGCAAGTCGTATGCGTTCTTCGCGCAGGCGACCTACAAGATTACTGATAAGTTCAGTATCACGCCAGGTGTCCGTTATACGCGCGACCAGAAAGAGTTCTCTGGTTATCAGTTACGCTTGAATGCCAACCAGTACATCATTCCACCGGGCTTCATGCTGGATAAGTCCTGGAGTCAGGTGAATCCGAAGCTGAGTCTGGAGTTCCAGGCCAAGGATAATGTTCTTCTGTACGTTTCCGGTTCCAGTGGTTACAAGGCTGGCGGCTTCAACGAGCGTCCACTGCGTAATGTCGGCGAAGTAAATATTTACGATCCAGAAAAGATTTTTACTTATGAAGCCGGTATAAAAACATCGTTGTTCAATCGTCGCATGACGTGGAACACCGCCGTATTCCATAGCAAGTACCAGAACATCCAGTTGACTGTGAATGCGACACCGTTGAACTTTGTGTTCAATGCAGCAGAAGGAAAGATGCAAGGTGTGGAATCAGAAATGACGGTACGTCTCGCACCAGGCTTGGACCTTAATCTGTCCGGTGGTTATCTCGATGCGAAGTACACCAGCATTGACGCTTCCAAGTGTCCATCGCTTGCAGCCTGTCCGATCACAACCAATTCCAAGTTTGTGAAAGCGCCGAAATGGACTGCGTCGGGTGGCTTGCAGTATGTCGCATCTGCTGGCCAGAACGGTGACATCACGTTGCGCGGCGACTGGTCATACAAGTCGAAGATCTACAACGATGTCGGTAACGATGAAGCCATTGCACAAGCCGGTTATAGCTTGTTCAACGCGCGTATCGCCTGGAAGAGCAGTGATGAGCAATACAGTGCTGCCTTCTTTGTAACCAATCTTGGCGATAAGCTTTACAAGGTATCGGGTAATGCATCGAGCGCAGCGTTTGGATCGTTGGCAGAAGCGACCTACGCACCACCACGTGAATGGGGTTTGACAGTTGGTTTGCATTTTAAATAGTTAGTGCCTCTTGAAATGGGTCGCGCATTACCCCGTGCGCGACTCATTTCACTTTTTGGCATTAGCAGTTGTGCCGGCTTGTGCCGAATTGAGTTTTGTAATTAGTCTCAGGAACCATAGTGAATACGTCGACCATAGTTCGTGTTGAACACGATGCGGAAATAGCCCTAGTCATCATCAATAATCCCCCCGTTAATACGATTACCGCAGAAGT
>DATAHE010000133.1:0-4238 GCA_036263355.1 Steroidobacteraceae bacterium
TAATTTTGCGACCACCAATCAGCCGGAGTTTGATCGCTGGCGCTGGATTGATTACTGGGAGCCAGTACGCGAAGTGATCTACTTCAAGCGTGCAGTGTACGCACGTGCACTGGAAGAACTGGGCAACAAGGCATTTGCAGAGGGTCCTCCACCATTGCCAGAGTGGTGGCAGGATGAAAAAAATCTGCGAACAGTAGTGCGTCGTCGTGACCGTAGCACCACACCAGTCTGAACAAGATCGATCAAGCCTGATTAGAAGTTGGGCTTGACCACCACCAGAATCACTATTGCTATCAGCAGCAAGCTAGGCACTTCGTTAAACCAGCGATACCATTGATGCGAATGCCGATTCTGGCCTTTCGCGAATTGTCTGAGTAATAGAAAACACCAGATGTGATAAGCAATCAGCAGCGTCACCAGCGTCATCTTGACGTGAAACCACGACAGTTGCTGATACACAGGATTCGATAGGACCATGCTTAATCCAAAGGTGATCGTCAAGACGGCCCCGATGGTAGTCATCACGAATAACTTTCGTTCCATCACCTTGAAGCGTTCGAGACTGATCGGGTCAGTGGCTGTTGCGTGATAGACGAACAAGCGCGGCAAATAGAACAAACCTGCGAACCACGTCACAAGAAAGATGATGTGGAATGCTTTGAGCCACAGAAAATTGGAAGTCAGTCCGGGCATGGGTAAGCTGCTTGGGTTAAGTTAAGACGG
Organism: Steroidobacteraceae bacterium; assembly: GCA_036263355.1. Lineage (GTDB taxonomy): Bacteria > Pseudomonadota > Gammaproteobacteria > Steroidobacterales > Steroidobacteraceae > CAILZL01. Next base: position 724 of record DATAHE010000133.1, read on the forward strand.
TGAGCTAAATTACCGCAATCGGCTTACCTCAGCAATGTAGACTGCGACTTGCCAAACGTCGCAGGCTTTTGGGAACACAAGCAGGCACTTCAATCAAATGCACTGGTAAACACTGAAGAACAATATGGCAAAGTTTTCCCCATTGCATACCGGTCAGTTCGTTATCAAACCGCGAGCGCGCAAGCGCAAAAAAATCGTGGCGGTACTGATGGTGCTGGGAATCATGCTCGTGCCTTATCTGACTTTTGAAACAGGGCGTTTTGTTTCTGGTTACAGTATTGCCAATAGTGCCCGTGCACGAGTCAACGAGTGGCAAAAGATTCACACACTTGAACTTGCCAACGAAGATTTGCAACGCAAGCTCAACAGTACGCAGATGGGTCAGACGATTGATCAGCAATCCACGGCTAGCCTGCAGAAAACATTGACTGAGTTGCAGGATCAACTGCAGGAACAACGCGCCGAGCTGACATTCTATCAGTCCATTGTGACACCACCGGCTGGGGCTTCCACTGAACCACAAGTGCAGCGTGTCGAGATTGAGGCAACCGGTGCGCCGGGTCATTACCTGATGCGTCTGGTGCTAATTCAAGCGATGCGTGCTGGCGGCGTTCAGCCAGTGCAAGGTAGCGCGCTGGTCGAGGTTGTTGGTAATCAAAACGGCGCGCCTGCTAGCCTGGCGTTACCGAAGCTGACGGGGCAGGCAGTTATCACCGAGCTGAAGTTTAACTATCGGTATTTTGCAACGGTTGAACAGGCCATCGAATTGCCTGCAGACTTCCAACCCACTACAGTCAATGTTGAATTGCATGCCACGCAACATGCGCCGCAGAAGCAGTCCTTTGGCTGGCAACTCAAAACCGCAAATGATGTGACTCACCATGTTCAATCGTCGTAAACATTCTCCCAAGCCTGTTCAGATCGATACCTTGATCGGCGCCAACACGCGCATCAATGGCGATCTGCAGTTTTCCGGCGGCCTGCATGTGGATGGCGCGATAGAAGGCAATATCAGCGCCGAAGAAAACTCGGGCTCCAAGCTGAGCATCAGCGACAGCGGCAAGGTTCACGGTTCGATTCGGGTACCCAGCGTCGTGCTTAACGGCCTGGTACAGGGTGACATCGTCGCCCAGACGCGGGTTGATCTGGGCACCACCGCGCAGGTTAACGGTGATGTGTACTACGGCCTCATTGAAATGGCGATGGGCGCCCAAATAAATGGAAAACTGATCCACCAGACTGCGGCGGTGAGCGATATCAAGACCAAGGAACCGGCCCAGGAACCGCTAGGCGACGTGGCAGCGGTGGAGATCGGCACGGTGGAACCCAAAGTGGGTTAGACTGCCGACAACAGCTGTTTTTCCGAGTTAGTTATGTCTGCAGAATCACATGTTCCTGAAGTTGACGCGCCGCAGGCGCTGTTATTCACCGATGCCGCTGCTCACAAGGTCGGCGAGCTGATTCGCGAAGAATCCAATCCCGCGCTTAAATTGCGTGTGTTTGTCAGTGGCGGCGGCTGCTCTGGCTTTCAGTACGGTTTCACCTTTGATGAGAATGTCGAAGAAGGCGACACACAGGTTCATAACGCAGGTGTGACCTTGTTGATTGATCCCATGAGTTATCAGTACTTGATGGGTGCGGAAATTGACTATCGCGAAGATCTGGAAGGCTCGCAATTTGTCATCCGCAATCCCAATGCTGTAACTACCTGCGGCTGCGGCTCATCGTTCTCTGTTTGATTATCTGTGATTGATAATGCGGGATGCGTGCTACGTCGTATGCAAGCATTACTTGTAAAGATTTCTCCCAACAGTCGAAATGACAGTGCAATAAGGTGCACGCTCTAGGCCGGACTCTATCGATGTCATTTTGAGCGACGCGAGAACACCTGCGTTATCGAGCGCTCGTCCGAATATCTCCGCAGGTCACAAATACACGGCGCTCTGTTATCCTCATTGGCGGTCATGCCAGTCCTGTCATGCTAATCAACAATGCCTCCGCCAGTAATCATCTGCGTGGAAGGGATTTGAGTGGAGCGATTAACGAATGGCCCGTCAAAAAATTCCTGATGTGATTGCCGCGGTTGATCTGGGATCCAACAGTTTTCATATGGTGGTGGCTCGCCACTCTCATGGCCAGCTCACGGTTATTGATCGCCTGCGTGAACCCGTTCGTTTAGCTGCAGGGCTGGATGAGACAGGCCGGATATCACGCGAAGTGATGGATCGTGCGCTAGCATGTCTTGAACGTTTTGGACAACGACTGCGCGACATGCATGCAGAGAGTGTTCGCGTGGTGGGGACTAATACTTTTCGGCAGGCAAAACGCAAAGGTGCATTTCTTGATCGTGCGCACGCTGCACTCGGTCACCCCATTGAAATTATTTCTGGCATTGAAGAAGCACGCTTGATCTACATGGGCGTAGCGCATAGCTCGCCGAATGATCCTGGTCGCCGTCTGGTGATTGATATCGGTGGTGGTAGTACTGAGCTTGTTATTGGCGAAGGCTTTCAGCCACGTGAACTCGAAAGCCTGCGCATTGGTTGCGTGGCCATGACCAGGCAGTTTTTTGACGATGGTGAAATTACCGAGAAGCGCGTGAAGAAAGCGCGCACAGCGGTGCGTGTAGAACTCCAACCCATTCTTGAACGTTACAAGTCAGTGGGCTGGGATAATGCGCTGGGAAGTTCCGGCACTATTCGTTCAGTCAACGATATCGCACGCGGACGCGGTAATACGGATCAATCCGTCACGCTGCAACTACTGGAAGAAATTTCTGACCTCGCCATTCGTGCCGGGCATGTCAGTCGTTTGAAGTTACATGGACTGGAAGAGGATCGCATGCCGGTGTTTGCCGGTGGTCTGGTTATTCTTACCGAGATTGTCGATGCATTGGGTATTCGTACCATTCGTGCTGTCGAAGGCGCATTGCGCGATGGCATCTTGTATGACGTGCTTGGACGCCACACGGATGAAGATGCGCGTGTGCGTACCGTACGATCTATGCAATCACGTTACCATGTTGATGTCGCGCAAGCATCGCGTGTTGAAGCCACCGCAATGTCGCTATTCTCGCAGGTCAGCGGAGCCTGGGGATTAACGGAACCGATGGCTGAGCAAGTGTTGAGCTGGGCTGCAAAGCTGCATGAGATTGGTCTTGATATCTCGCATGCTCACTATCACAAGCACGGTGGGTACCTGCTGGCTAACTCTGATATGCCTGGCTTTCCACGCGAAGAGCAAACATTGCTTGCCGCATTGGTCAATTCACATCGCCGCAAATTGAATTTTGAAACCATACAGGATTTGGTGCCACCGTGGCATCTCAAGGCTGAGCTGCTGATTGTGTTGTTACGATTAGCTGTGTTGCTGCATCGTGGTCGCAGTGCCGTGGCATTGCCTGCAATCAAATTAAGTGCGCGTTCAAAGGGACTTGAAATACAGTTTCCATCAAAATGGCTGGATGATCATGCGCTGACACTGGCTGATCTGGAGCAAGAGGCAGAATATTTGAA
>DATAHE010000134.1:0-5222 GCA_036263355.1 Steroidobacteraceae bacterium
CTGACCGACTACGCGACAGTGATTCTCGCCAATCTGGCGACGCGCACTGATCGCATCTGTACGGCCAGTGAACTTGCAGTCATAACGCATTTAAGTGCCGCAACGGTGAGCAAGTTGTTGAAGAAGCTGCAACGCGGTGGACTGGTCACGTCCAGCCGTGGCGCGCAGGGTGGCTATCAGCTGTCGCGACCGGCAACACAAATCTCTGCTGCAGACATTCTGGATGCACTCGAAGGTCGCTTTGCATTGACGGAATGCAGTGGTGAACACAGTAACTGCGGCATCGCAAATTCGTGTCGTGTGGGCAGCGCGTGGCGCCGGGTCAACTCCGCCATCGTGCGCGCATTGAAAGACGTATCGCTGTCGCAATTGGCTGGACTGGAACGTCATCAAACCATGGACATCAATCTGTCGCGCCATACCATGCCATTGACGCGCATGCCAAAGCCTTCCCACGAGTAATGTATGTCTGAATCGCAACAAGAACTTGAATCACTCGTTAGCCAGAAGTACCGGCACGGATTTGTCACGGACATTGAATCTGACACTGTACCACCGGGCCTTGATGAAGACGTTATTCGCAAGATTTCGCGCATCAAAAAAGAGCCGGAGTTTCTGCTTGAATGGCGATTGAAAGCTTATCGTCACTGGTTGACGATGAAATCTCCTGATTGGGCAAATCTGAAAATTGCGCCGATTGATTACCAGGATATTTCTTATTACTCAGCCCCCAAGATCAACGCCAATGCACCTAAGAGTATTGATGAAGTTGATCCTAAATTGCTTGCCACATACGACAAGCTCGGCATTCCATTGCATGAACGTGCACGACTTGCTGGTGTCGCAGTTGATGCGGTATTCGACAGTGTATCTGTTGCGACCACATTCAAGGATCGTCTATCGAAGGCGGGCGTAATCTTCTGTTCCTTTTCGGATGCGGTACAAAACCATCCTGAATTGATCGAGAGGTATCTTGGAACAGTCGTACCGTACACAGACAACTTCTTCGCCACATTGAACTCCGCGGTGTTTACCGATGGTTCATTCGTGTATGTACCGAAAGGCGTGCGTTGCCCGATGGAGCTATCGACGTACTTCCGTATCAATGCTGCGAAGACCGGGCAGTTCGAACGCACGTTGATTGTGGCCGATGAGGGTTCACATGTGAGTTATCTGGAAGGCTGCACCGCTCCCATGCGCGACGAGAACCAGTTGCATGCTGCGGTTGTTGAGCTGGTTGCATTGAAAGATGCCAACATCAAGTACTCCACCGTACAGAACTGGTACCCGGGTGATGAGAATGGCGTCGGCGGTATTTACAACTTTGTCACCAAGCGTGGCCAGTGCCGTGGGGCCAATTCCAAAATCAGCTGGACACAGGTTGAAACAGGTTCGGCGATTACATGGAAATATCCAAGCTGTGTATTGACGGGTGAAAACTCAGTCGGTGAATTCTATTCCGTCGCACTAACCAATCATCATCAACAGGCTGACACTGGTACCAAGATGATTCACGTTGGCAAGAACACCAAGAGCACGATTATATCGAAAGGTATTTCTGCAGGTTTTGGACAGAATAGTTATCGCGGGCTGGTGAAGATTCTTCCCACTGCGCAGGGCGCGCGCAATTACACGCAGTGCGATTCGCTATTGATGGGTGATAAGTGTGGTGCGCATACTTTTCCATACATTGAAGTGAAGAATCCTACTGCCAGCGTAGAGCATGAAGCCACCACGTCAAAGATCAGCGATGATCAATTGTTCTATTGTCGTAGTCGCGGCATCTCGGCAGAAGATGCCGTAAGCATGATTGTGAATGGTTTCTGCAAGGCAGTATTTAAAGAGTTGCCGATGGAGTTCGCCGTAGAAGCGCAGAACTTGTTGTCGGTAAGCCTGGAAGGATCGGTGGGATAGATTTGCTCACTTCGTATTTCAGATGGATAAGCGAAGAGTGAGGGTGTTAGGTAAATTGATGAATCATTCCCGCGCAGGCGGGAATCTAGTGAAATAGATTCCGATCATGGTGAGCCTGTCGAACCATCCGTCACTCTTGATGAATCCTTCGACAAGCTCAGGATGAACGGTTCTTACTGGTTCCCGCCTGCGCGGGAATGACGATGTGACTCTTGTTGATGACACTGCTGAATCAATCACAGTGACATTCGAGACGGTGATTATTAGTTGAGGTTATTGAAGTGCTGACGATTAAAGACGTGCATGTGAATGTAGGTGACAAAGAAATTCTGAAAGGCATCTCGCTGCAAGTGAATGCCGGTGAAGTGCATGCCGTCATGGGGCCTAATGGTTCCGGTAAAAGCACGCTGTCGCAAGTACTCGCGGGTCGCGATGGATACACCGTGACCAAGGGCACCATTACTTTCAATGGCAAAAACTTGCTCGACTGGTCGCCAGAAGAACGTGCGCGTGAAGGTGTGTTTCTGGCGCTTCAATATCCGGTAGAAATTCCAGGCGTCAACAATGTTTATCTGCTTAAAGCAGGATTGAATGCCATTCGCAAACATCGCGGCCAACCTGAACTCGATGCATTTGAATTCCTGACGCTGGTCAAAGACAAGATGAAGCTGATGCAGATGGATGAAAGCTTTTTAAGCCGTGGCGTCAACGAAGGTTTCTCTGGCGGCGAAAAGAAGCGCAATGAGATTTTGCAAATGGCCGTACTACAACCGCAGTTAGCGCTTCTTGATGAAACCGATTCAGGTCTCGACATCGACGCGCTGCGCATCGTTGCCAATGGCGTGAACAGTTTGCGCAGTAAAGAACGCGCGGTGGTAATGGTCACTCACTATCAACGTTTGCTGGATTACATCACGCCGGATTACGTCCATGTGCTTGCTGGCGGCAAGATCGTCAAGTCCGGTGACAAATCATTGGCACTAGAGCTGGAAAAACGCGGTTATGACTGGATCAAGGCGGAGAATGTTGCTGCATGAGCGCCCTGCCCTCGCTTCAGGAATCTTCATTGATGGTTAGCTTGCGTGCTGCATTTGCCGCGCTACCGAAACCGGCTGCGGCTCAGCTTCATGCATGGGAGCAATTTAATCAAATTGGCTTGCCGGGGTTGCGTGATGAGCAATGGAAATACACGCAACTGCATCGTCTGTATTCGCAGTCTTTTGCTCTAAAAACGCGTACACCTGTTATCACAGCTGACAGCAGCATTTCGATTTCCGAAGTGCCTTCTGGCATCACTCATACTGGTCACGCTTTCGAGGCACTGGTTTATGCGTTGAGCGAGAAAAAAATCCTGATCGCCATTCCCGATGATGCAGTGATCAAAGACCCTGTGGTCATTGACTTTAACTCCACGAGTACTGAGTCCTCCATCAATGCAACACGCATCCTGATCAAAGCAGGTAAGAACAGCTCCGTAACTATTATCGAGCGTTATCGCGGAACCAATGAGAGCGCCCATTTAAACATCGGCGTCACTGATATCTTCCTGGGTGAAAACGCCCAGATAAATCACTGCAGATTGCAGAACGAGAACACCAATGACTCACACGTTGCCATCATCAATGTCAATGTAGAAAAAAACGCGTGTTATATAAACCACCATTTCAATCTAGGTGGTTCTGTGGCGCGTGCCGACATCAATGTAAAACTTGAGGGCGCTGAAGCCTATGCAGAATTGAACGGCTTGCAGTTTGCCGCCGGCAATCAAGTGCATGATACTCATTCACGCGTTGAGCATTGCGTGCCGCGCGCGAATAGCAGCGAGACCTATCACGGCATTGCCGATGAACGTGGCCAAGTGGTGTTCAACGGCAAGGTGCTGGTACATAAACATGCGATTGGCACGGACGCGCAACAAAGCAGCCGCAATCTACTGCTGTCACCCAGAGCTGAAATTGATACCAAACCGGAACTGGAAATCTACGCAGACGATGTGAAATGCTCGCATGGCGCCACCATTGGTCAACTCGACAACACCGCTCTCTTCTACCTGCGTTCGCGTGGGATCGGCGAGCAAGCTGCACGCGCATTATTGACCTTGGCGTTTGCGGATGCCGTTATCAACAAGCTGCCGCTTGCCGCATTACGTGAAGAGTTGACACAACAAGTTCACTCGCGATTCGGCAATAAGGTGGAGCATGCATCATGAATGCAGAGCTTCATACCAACGCACTAGCGGCCAAAGTCGGCAATGTCGATGTTGAAACCATCCGCAAGGATTTTCCCATTCTTCATCAACAGATTAATGGCCATCCCCTCGCCTTCCTGGATAACGGCGCGTCATCGCAGCATCCTAACGAAGTAATCGATGCCATCAGCCGTTACTATCAACACGACCATGCCAATGTGCATCGCGGTGTGTACACGCTGAGCCAGCGGGCAACAGAGCAGTATGAAGGGGCGCGCGACGTAGTCCGTGAATTTATCAATGCACGTTCGACCAAAGAAATCATCTTTACGCGTGGCACAACCGAAGCAATTAATCTGGTGGCCGAAAGCTTTATTCGGCCTCGTGTCAAACCCGGTGACGAGATACTGATCAGCGCACTGGAGCACCACGCCAATATCGTTCCCTGGCAGCATGTCTGTCAACAAACCGGTGCGGTGCTCAAAGTTATTCCGATTACGCAAGCCGGTGAAGTGGATTTTGCTGCATTTGAAAAGCTGATTGGCTCACGTACCAAACTGCTGTCCGTTGCGCAGGTATCCAATGTGCTGGGCACGGTTATTCCGGTGGAAAAATTCATCGCTATAGCAAAGCAGCACAACGTCCCGGTCCTGCTCGATGGCGCGCAGGCAATTCCACGTTTATCAGTGGATGTGCAAAAGCTGGATTGTGATTTCTATTGTTTCTCCGCGCATAAAATGTGCGGCCCAACAGGTATTGGCGTGTTGTATGGTCGTGAGTCGCTGTTGCATGCCATGCCACCGTGGCAAGGTGGCGGCGACATGATCCTGACCGTTAGTTTTGAGAAGACGACTTACAATCAGTTGCCGTGGAAATTTGAAGCTGGCACACCTCATATCGCGGGTGCGATTGGTTTGGCAGCAGCGATCCGATATTTGCAGAAGCTGGGAATGGACAATATCGCCGCATACGAACATCAATTGCTGGAGTATGCAACGCAACAACTGCAAAGCGTTCCAGGCTTAAAGATCATCGGTACCGCCCCCCACAAGTCGGCAGTGATTTCTTTTGTGATGGACGGCGTGCATCCACATGATCTTGGCACCATTCTGGATAGCAA
>DATAHE010000135.1:0-4116 GCA_036263355.1 Steroidobacteraceae bacterium
GATCGCAGCGGCGATTCACTGACCTTGCGTCCCGAAGCAACGGCGGGCCTGGTGCGCGCGATGATTTCCAACGGACTGTTGCACAATCAGAGACACAAGGTGTGGAGCTCTGGCCCGATGTTCCGTCACGAACGTCCACAGAAAGGTCGTTACCGCCAGTTCTATCAAATTGATGTTGAGGCTTTTGGTTATGCCGGACCAGACCTTGATGCTGAATTGATATTGATGACCGCGCGCCTGTGGCAACGACTCGGGATTAAACGATTGGCTTTGAACATCAATTCGTTGGGCACGCCCGCATCGCGTCAGGTTTATCGCGATAGGTTGCGTGAGTACTTCAAGCAACATCTTGCACAGCTGGATGAAGATAGCGTGCGTCGCCTGGAAGGCAATCCCATGCGTATTCTCGATACCAAGAATCCAGCAATGAAAGAGCTGGTGGCGAATGCACCATTAATTACGGACTATCTGGATGAAGAATCCGCTGCGCACTTTGCCACGCTGCAAGGACATCTCGATGCAGTGGGCATTCAGTACATTGTCAATCCACGACTGGTGCGTGGACTGGATTACTACAGTCGCACCGTGTTCGAGTGGACCACCACCGAACTCGGATCGCAAGATGCCGTCTGCTCGGGTGGCCGCTACGATGGATTAATTGAACAGTTGGGAGGTGAGCCAACGCCAGCGATGGGTTGGGCGCTGGGTGAAGAGCGCATCATTGGCTTGATGCAGACCCAGGGCATTGAGGTTCCTGGTCTGACGCCCGCCATTTATGTTGTGTTGGCTGGCGCACAGGCAGAAGCCGCGGGTCTTGCATTAACCGAGCGTCTGCGCGATGCGCTGTCTGGTGTGGTGATTGAAACCAACTGCGGTGGCGGCAGCTTTAAATCCCAGCTTAAGCGTGCCGACAAGAGCGGGGCGCGTTATGCCGTGGTGGTTGGCGACAGCGAGGCGGAACAACAAATGGCAGGACTTAAAAACCTGCGCTCCGAAGAGCCACAGGCGCAAGTGAAATGGGCCGATCTGGCCGACGAGCTGCAACGCCGTCTTAATTAATTTGACGTTGTAATTCCCTTTGCGAGCCTGTTGACAGGCATTTGCGTGTTTGGAATTCAGCCCGCATCGGGTAGTATGCTGGGAGTTTGGGGTGCGCGTACCCGTCGCTTACGCAACTCGCATACCAAGTAAACACAACGAATTTGATCAGAATTGTTATTGCAGGTTGATTATGGCCGCTGAAGATTATTTGACAGATGAAGAACAAGCTGAGGCACTGAAGAAGTGGTTTGGCGAAAACTGGTTATGGATGGTGGCAGGCATCGTGCTGGCGCTGCTGGCATTGGCCGGATGGCAACGTTATTTGGCATACAAGACCGACCGTTCCGCAAGCGCAGCGCAGTTGCTTGAACAGCTTGCAGCTAGCCAGAGCGACGAAGCCAAGACCAACTCGTTGTTGAAGCAACTTAAAGATGATTACGCTGCAACACCTTACACCGATCAGGCTCAACTGCTTATCGCGCAACAGGCAGTGCAGGCTGGCAAGTTTGATCAGGCAGCAACCGCATTGCGTAGCGTGATGGATTCTGCGCATGACGAACAATTGCGATTGGTGGCAAGAGTGCGTCTAGCACGTGTGCTGATTCAACAACAGAAGGCGGATGAAGCTTTGCAATTGCTGGATGTCAGCAAAGCAGGTGCGTTTGCTGCACAAGTTCATGAAGTACGCGGCGATGCGCTGTATAGCAAGGGTGATCGTACCGGTGCTCGCGCTGAATATCAGTCCGCGCTGGATGCTGCCAAAGATGAAACCGGTGTTGACACCAGTTTGTTGCGGTTGAAAGCCGATGAATTAAGTGGCGATGCGCCCGCACCAGCAGTGACTGCTAAATAACTAATTCCTGTTCACCCCTTCGTTCACCGGGTCATTCATGCTGTTACGCAATCGCCTTTTGCTACTACTGATCATCACTGTGTTTGTCAGTGCTTGTGATAACAGCAAGGACATTGATCCGCCTGCTACGCTGGTCGATATCAAACCCACTCTTAAAGTGGAAAAGTTGTGGAGTGAGGGACTGACTTCACGCAAGGCCAAGAAGCTATTGCTTGCGTTGCAACCATCTGTAGACAGTGGTGTGGTTTACGCAGCATCGCACGATGGCAAGGTCGAAGCACTGACGGCTGATAAAGGTGCAGTGATCTGGAAAACCAAGACGAAGCTTTCGTTGTCAGCTGGACCGTCGATTGGTGAAAACATTGTCGTAGTGGGTTCAAGCAATGGCATTCTGGTGGTACTGGATGCGAAGACTGGCACAGAGAAGTGGCGCTTGCAGATGTCGGGCGAAGTGTTGGCGAAGCCATTAATTGCACAGGGGTTGATTGTGGTGCGTACGGTGAACAACCGTCTGCAGGCTCTGAATATCAGCGACTCCAAAACCAGATGGACTGTGGAAGAGACGGTACCAAAGCTGACCTTGCGCGGTACGGGCAAACCCATTCTGGCTGACAATGCAGTGATTACCGGTTTTGATGACGGCAAAGTGGTCGCCGTCGACTTGCAAACAGGTGACATGCTGTGGAGTGTGGTGGTGGATACGCCGGTAGGTCGTACCGAGCTTGAAAAGCTTGCTGATGTGGATGCAGCAGCGGTTGCCTCGGGGCGAGACGTCTATGTCGTGGGCTATCATGGCCGCATTGCGATGCTTGATCAAACCAACGGACAAATCTGGTGGGCGCAGGAAGCCAGCAGTTATCGCGGGCTGGATATGGACAGTACTGCGCTGTACGTCAGCGGCGCAGATGGTACGGTGAGTGCGATCAAGCGTACCAATGGTGCCCAGTTGTGGGAACAGAAAGCATTGCATCAACGTGGTTTAACGGCGCCTGGTGTCAATGGCGATACTTTGGTAGTCGGTGACTACCAGGGTTACGTACACTGGTTAAGTATCAGCGATGGCAGCCTGCTGGCGCGCGCCAGTGCAGGTGATCGCATCAGCAATACACCTGTGGTGGCGGATGGCAAAGTCTTTGTACAAACCGACAAGGGCAAGCTGGTAGCGTACGAAACCCGTCCCAAAAACTGATTTCAATTCCTTACTTCAATTTATTTTCATTCAAGTGTCTATCAACGCATCGTTCGCCAAGTAACGCTTGAAACAATCCCGCTCCGGCATAGCCGGAGTAGCAAACTGATTCATTCATCGATTCATCCATCATGCTACCGGTCATCGCACTTGTCGGACGTCCCAACGTGGGCAAGTCCACGTTGTTTAATATCCTGACGGGTACGCGTGATGCATTGGTTGCTGATCTGCCCGGACTGACTCGTGATAGGAAATACGGTTACACCAAAGCTGATTTTCCTCCCTGCATTGTGGTGGATACAGGCGGCCTGACGCCGGGCGCTGATGGCGTTGAGAAGTTAATGGCGGAGCAGAGTCTGCGTGCCATGCAGGAAGCGGATCGTGTGTTGTTCATTGTTGATACGCGTGAAGGTTGTACGGCTATCGATCACTTCGTCGCGCAATTGATTCGTCGCAGTGGCAAGCCATGCATCGTTGTTGCGAACAAGTCCGAAGGCAAAGAAGGTTTTGATGCCAACGCTGACTTTCACCAACTGGGTCTAGGTGAGCCAGCTGCTATTTCAGCAGCACATGGATCGGGTCTTCAATCGCTAATGGAACAGGCGCTCGAAGGCTTCACGACCGACGTCAACGAGCTACCTGACAATCGTGACTGCATTCGTGTCGCGGTCATTGGTCGACCCAATGTCGGCAAGTCCACCTTGATTAATCGTCTGCTGGGTGAAGAACGTCTAGTTGCATTTGACCAGCCAGGTACCACGCGCGATTCGGTGGATGTGCCGTTCGAGCGCGATGGCCAGAAGTTCACGTTGATTGATACCGCTGGTGTGCGCCGTCGTGCACGTGTTGAAGAAGCTGTCGAGAAGTTCAGCATCATTAAAGCATTACAAGCAGTGGACTCTGCCAATGTCGTTATTGGCGTGGTCGACGCACATGATACGGTCGCTGAGCAGGACGCAGCATTGTTTGGTATGGCAGCGGAACGTGGCCGCGCAATGATTATTGCGGTGAATAAGTGGGACAACATCCCGAC
>DATAHE010000136.1:0-5964 GCA_036263355.1 Steroidobacteraceae bacterium
TATCAGCACGCTTGCACAGATCGCCCCAGGTTTTTACTTTTTCCGCCATCTTATGGCTGACTTCGACAACGCGACCGTTGGATTCACACTTGTATTCGTACGTAGGCATAACGCCCTCCATCAACAATGGCTTGTATTGTAAGTATCAGACCATATCATTCAAGTACTCCGGTCAACGTATTGAGAATTGAGCATGGCGATTCGTACCGTACTTAAAATGGGTGGCCCGCTGTTGTTGAAACAGGCGGAGCCTATTACTGAATTCGACACCCCAGAGCTGCATGCCTTGTTGCAGGACATGCTGGACACGATGAAGGAATACAACGGTGCCGGTATCGCAGCGCCGCAGATTGGTGTATCGAAGCAGCTAGTCATCTTTGGCGGCAGTAAGAGCCCACGTTATCCCGATGCGGAGCTGGTGCCGTTCACCGTGCTGATTAATCCTGTTCTGACTCCAATGAGTGAAGAGCAGGAAGATGATTGGGAAGGTTGTCTTTCGGTACCGGGTTTGCGAGGCAAAGTGCCGCGCTACACACAACTTCGCTATGTCGGCACAGATCAATTTGGTAACGACATTGATCGCACGGTGAATGGTTTTCATGCTCGTGTCGTGCAACACGAAGTGGATCACCTGCTCGGCATTCTGTATCCCATGCGCATCAAGGATATGACCCAATTTGGATTTATAGAAACACTATTTCCCGGACAGAATATTGTGGACGATTGAAGGCAATAAAGAACCCTTCGACAAGCTCAGGGCGAACGGCTCCATAATTTAGGCCGACGGAATGAATTCCTCATCGTCCTGATGTTCGCGTTCAAACTTCAAAAAATCGTAGTAACCGCACTTGTTTCCGTATGGATATTTACGGCACACATTGGGGCGCGCTTCATAAATAGTACATTTACGTTCCTTGGTATCGAAGAAGCGGCAAATGGATTTATAGATGTGGTCCTTCTGATGGCGCAGTACCTGCTCGTCGTATTCCTTGCTGACATAGTGATACGTGAATTTCTTCTTGGCCGCTTGTACGGAAAGATCGAAGTGCTTGGCGAGACGCTTGATGTCAAAGTCGGTGACCGCAATCAGGGGATGACTGCAACAATAACCCGGACATTGGGAACAATCGAAACGCGCTTTCACACCAGGCTCGCTATGCAAAGAAAGAGCGTTTGAGTATATATGTGCCCGCTTGTGTCTGTCATTGTCCTTCCGTTGTTGTCGTGACAACGGTACTTGCCTCACTGCAGCATCCCGTCTATATAGCAACTGACCTCACCTTTAAATAATCCCTTGTCTACCATTTTAAATCCCAACTATCTCGACGAACGCTCCTTTCGGGCGTTGCTGTGTAGTGGCGAACAGCCGCTCGTAATGAATGCGTATTTGGGCACGCCGGTGTATACCGAATTGCGCGAGCTGGCTCTAAAAGCAGCGGCGATCAAGGCAGAAGGCAAGGCACCCACTGTTTATATATTGCCCGGATTGCTTGGCAGTAAACTCGGCGTGAGTCGTGGCAAACAAATGGAATTGTTCTGGTTCGACCCTACTACGATGGTACCGGGACGACTAACAGAGCTGACTATCGGCAAGCGCCGGTCGATGCGCCCGCAGGGTGTGATGTTACCCGGCTATATCAAATTGAAACTGATGTTGGAAATTGCGGGATTCAAAACCGTATTTCATGCCTATGACTGGCGGCGCAGTGCACGCGATTTAGGTGTCCAGTTTGCAGAAGTACTCGAAGACGAGCGCGCTAAAGACATCATGATCGTGGCGCATAGCATGGGTGGTCTGGTTGCGCGAGTGGCTTTGAAAAAGTTATCGGGTGCAAAGGTGAGTCGCGTTGTGCAACTGGGCACGCCCAACCTCGGATCATTTGGATTAATACAGGCATTGCGTGCTTCTTATCCCACAGTGCGCAAGTTGGGATCAGTGGACATGTTGCATACGGCAGAGCAGCTTTCACAACAGATTTTTCGCAGCTTCTATAGCCTGCACGAAATGTTGCCAGCGGCAAAGCACACGCCTGATCTGAATTTATTCGACGTTCACCAATGGCCGCAGGATGAAATGACGCCGCGTGAAAATCGTTTGCAAATTGGTCGTCGCCTGCAGCGTCATCTGATGGTAGCTGATCGTCGTTGTCACGCCATCGTTGGTGTTGGTCAGCCCACGGCCACTGGTTTGAAACTGAGCAACAACGAATTTGTTTACGACATTACTGATAATGGCGATGGCACGGTGCCCACATCACTGGCGCAATGGAACGGCGCGACGCACTGGTATGCACAGGACACACATGGACAACTGCCACGCAACACCACCGTGTGCGAAGCCGTAATTGATATTCTGCGTAATGAAACAACGCAACGACTGCAACAAAGCTGGCAATCTATTTCGACGGAAGGCACGCAACGTAGCGAGAGTGAATTGCGTGCAGTGCTCAATGGCAAAGTACGATGGGATCAATTGCCGCTGAGCGAGAAGCGCGATCTGCTTGAACCGAGCATTTCCGCTACATTCGCAGCACTATGTCAAACAACACCACCGTAGCGGGCAATTAACTTCATCATCGATTGCCACATTCAAAGTGAATATTTGAATGTGATCGGCATTTCTCGGTGATGCTTGAATGCATCGACGATGAACTGCGAACGCCATCACGCTGCAATTTTTCGTCGATGCGAAAATCCTTCCCGGGTTACAGATCAGGGCCGCTCAGGATTCTGCAGAACCCGGCCAGCCCGGCCGAAACCCATACAATTTGCACTCAAGAAATCACCCGGTTAACGCCGGGTGATTTTTTTATGCCTGCCTAAAACCACTATTCATAATGCAGGTTATCAAGTTCATTCTGCTGGCTGTCACCCACTTTTGAACGTTGCTCAACTGGCTGCTATCAAGCGGATGGAGAGGAAGTCGATAGCCGGTGTGAGGCACGTTTTTGCCGCAGATGCGGCAGGGGATTGCCACTGGCAATCACGCGACTGAGCAACGCGCCTCCATTTTTCTTGCCATCTTTGCAGTTGACTGAGCGCACTAAACAGAATGCATTCTTCGTTCATTCTTGTTCGGACATCGTTGTTAGCAGCCATGCTATGTGCCTTGGCCATGCCTGCATCAGCCGGTGAATCACGCAGTACGGTTGCAGTCAGTGCAACCGTTCAGCCAGTGGTCCGGGTTCAGCAGAGTAGCAGTCCCAATCATCGGCTGGTCATTAGCTCGATGGATATACAACGCGGCTATGTGGAAGTACCCAGCGCAGTTCGCATGCAGGTATCCAGCAACAGTGCGCAGGGTTATGCGCTGGATGTGTTACCCGTCAGCAACGTATTCAGCAGCGTGGTCATTCGCGGTCTGGAAGGCGATGTGGTGCTTGGTGCCGATGGCGGTGCCGTCGTTCAACGCTGGCAGCATGGGCAAACGGTTTCTTTAAATCTCAATTTTCAATTTGCATTACGACCCGATGTCCAACCGGGCGAATATAGCTGGCCAGTTCATCTATCCGTGCGACCACTGTAGTACAAAAAGTTTTGCGGAAAGCTTTTGCAGCTGTCCTTGCCGACGGCATTAATCTTCAGAACTCAGTAAGTGATTGTGACCACAATTGTGTCGGAATAGCTGCCGGCAGCAACATCCTGTCCGGCTGGAACACGCCCATAGATAACACTGTCTGGTGTTGTTTGCGTACGCGATGACGGAGTGAGATTCAAAGTTCCTCCACCAGTTTGCGACCCACCAGTACCATCACCACGAATCTGTGTGAATGCGGCGTCGAAGTACAAGTTGTAATTGAGAACATTCGTGCCGGATTTCATCGTACGGGAAGAATAGGTGTTACTGCTACCCTTGCTGTATGACGATGTGATGTTCACGGTCGTCGATGAATTGCCCGTCAATGTACACGTGGCCGTAACAGAACCGTTTGCCAGTGCCGGTGAAGCGCTCAAAGGATTATAAGTACCGAAAGACGGGCCCGTTGCAGACACGGTACAAGTCACAGCCGCATACGCGTGTTGCGCTCCGAGGAGCAGAACCATCATCATTACAATACGCAACAAAGCGTGAGCATGTACGGACATGCTTCGACTTAGCCGCTGTAAATAGCAATAGATGTTCATGGCGCAACTGAAAATTTGGTTTTAATCGGACGACATTTAACGTCACCCAGATCGGGCAATGGATCCTGTGTGTCCGGTGGCTCAACACGAAAATCACAACTGCCGCCCTGCCAGCTTACACGAGCACGCATGCCGTGATCATAGCCAGTGACATAAGTCATGCCATCATAAGTAACCGGAAACACTTTGCCATTGAAATTGACCTGCGCACCAACCGGGATGGCATTGCCGCTTTCATCAACCAAACGGAAAGTCGCACCGCGTACATGCACTACAGGGAACTTTGCAATCACACCATTTCGATAACCGGGCACCACCGTTAATGTCTGATTATCGATTTGCGTATCCAGCGGCAACTCGGTGGGTTCAATGTTGATGCGATTGGCTTGATAAGGCAGCAAGTAGTGCAGTAAAGCGCGGCCTTTCTTGTCGGTATGGGTCACCAGCTGATGATCAACATACACCGGCACATTGGCGATACCGTCTACATCAACCATTGCAAAACTGTCGTATACGCTGCGAGTCGCACTGAGATCGCCGCCCAGCAGAGTGAATGCACCACTCCAGTAAAGGCTTTGTCCACTGATACCTTGTTGGCGCGCGACCTGCGCATCCAGGTCACCCGCGCTGGTTTGCAGGCGACCATCGGCATTGTAGTTGCTGCGATTCGACGCAGAGAGGTGATAGCCATAGCCATTGCCTGCGGGCGCATTCTGAATCAATGATGCATACACTTCATTGGGCGGTGCGCCAACGCCATCACCACCATTCGCGCTTAACGATGCGGCGCGACGGTGACCCATCGGCATGGTAAAGGTTAGAAAATAACTATTGCTGGTGTGATCGCTCATCAAGCGACTTGCCACCAACGAAACACTGATGTTGCTGCGAATCAACGCATTGTAAGAAAGGCTGATATTGCGTTGCGCTGGCAGATCGTAATAGCTGTCGCGAACATAGGCAGCAGCGAGTGAGCCTGCGCGATTCATGCTGACGCCTACTTGTGCAAGATCGCGCTGTTTAAATTGCAGGTAACCGTTGCCCGCATTCGATACTTGACGGTAATCGCGACTGGCAACTTTGCTACTCAACGTAAAGTTGACACGCGAGAGATTGCTTTCGATGCCTGCACCGAATAGTGAGCCAGACTTTCCTTCGCGGCTGCTGAAAGCACCGACAGCGTTGATCACACCATAACGGCCCACTGCGACAGCAACATTCAATCCAGCTGCTTGACCGAAGTGTTGCAATGCTTCGGCATGCCCTTCAATCGTTAATGATGAATTTACGCCGTAACGATAAGTACCTTCGGCTACCCAATCACCATAGTCATTGCTGCTGATCGCATAGTTGCTCCGGATGCGACCGACATTGATTTGATACTGGCTCAAGCCAGCGGCCAGCAAGTTCAAACTGGAATAGAAGGATTGCGTCAGAACTTGTTCGCGTCCTAATGCATCGCGTACCACCATGCTGATCTGTCCGCTGCCAGTGATGGCAGGTAACCGGTCAATGATGAATGGACCGGGCGGCAGTTGCTGTGATGTTACTTTCTGGTTGTTGACGAACACATCCACTGTCGATGGAACCACCGCAGTGCCTGTCGCGCTGAGCAATGGCGTGGTAATCAGATCAGGTCTTAGCGAAAAGTCCTTGCCCCAACTGATGCCGCCCATACGTACCGCACTGCCCCAAGTTCCAGCGTTGGTAATCGTGTCGCCGATGGTGAGACGTTCGATACGCGATGGAAAGTCATGTGTAAACGCCGTATCCAGCCGCACCCATTGCGTAGTGCGTGGCTGACCAGTGCCAGATTGCGAACGCACCACCGAACTGTTG
>DATAHE010000137.1:0-6770 GCA_036263355.1 Steroidobacteraceae bacterium
TGCAAAATTCAGTTGTGATGGCATCAATGTGAATCCGCAGCTGCAATGGCATGATGTCTCTGCGGGTACACAAAGTTTCGCGGTGATCGTCGATGATCCAGATGCATTTGCGGCTTTCGGTGTTGTGTAGGTGCATTGGAACGCCTACAACATTTCTGGCATTGCCACGCAGGTCGCCGAAGCCACTTCCAACCATGGCGATCAAATTCCAGTGGGAAGGGTGGAAGGCTCAGTGACTTCGGCAGCACCGGTTATCGCGGGCCTTGCCCGCCATCAGGCAGTCATCACTACCACTTCGCCGTTTACGCGCTGAACAAGACCAGCATTAGCATGGCGACGCCGTCAACGCGGGAAGAATTCGAGGCTGCCCATGCGGCGGATATTCTGACCAAGGCAGAACTGGTTGGTCTATTCCGGTAAGTGTCTTAGCTATAGAAACGGCCGCCGCTCGGGGTAGCCATTTTTCTTTCGCACCAGCGTCGCTGCTGCTACTGTGTGCGGCTCCGTTTCCGCTTACACTCCTTCCGTGGCTGGCCGCATACCGCAATACTTCATTGATCAACTGATCGCCCGTACTGACATTGTTGATGTCATAGGTACGCGCGTGCCTTTGCGCAAGGCTGGCAAGGAATACAAAGCCTGTTGTCCGTTTCATAACGAGAAGACACCTTCGTTCAATGTGGTGCCGGAGAAACAGTTTTATCACTGCTTCGGGTGTGGTGCGCATGGCACGGCGTTAGGATTCCTGATGGAGTACGACCACCTCACCTTTGTTGAAGCAATAGAAGAACTTGCTACGCGCGCGGTGATGGAGATTCCCTATGAAAAATCTGCGGTGCCCGAAGCACCCAAGCCGTCACAGGATCAATATCAGTTGATGGAAGATGCCGCCGAGTTTTTTCGCAAACGTTTACGCGCTACACCGGCGGCGATTGAATACCTCAAGAAGCGCGGCTTGACGGGCGAAACCGCAGCACGATTCGGTATTGGTTACGCAGCGGATGCCTGGGATGAATTACTGAACCATTTTGCAGGCGATGCGGCTACTCGACAGAATCTTTTGCGCAGTGGTTTGATCATCGAGCGTGATAACAAAAGTGGTCACTATGATCGCTTTCGTCAGCGTGTAATGTTTCCGATTCGCGATTCACGCGGTCGTACCATCGGCTTCGGCGGCAGAATTATTGATGCAGGCGAGCCTAAATATCTCAATTCGCCAGAAACCGAGTTGTTTCACAAAGGCCGCGAGTTATATGGCCTGTACGAAGCGCGTCAGAGTACGCGCAAGCTCGAACGCTTGCTGGTGGTGGAAGGTTACATGGATGTGGTGTCACTGCATCAGGCAGGCATCACTTATGTCGTAGCGACGCTGGGCACCGCGACGACACCCGAACATTTACAACGTTTATTCCGCGTGGTGAGTGAGGTTGTGTTCTGTTTCGACGGTGATCGTGCCGGTCGTGCTGCTGCATGGCGCGCACTGGAAACCTCGCTGCCACAAGCGCGCGAAGGGCGCAGCCTGCGTTTTATGTTTCTGCCGGAGGGACAGGATCCAGATACGCTAGTTCAGGCTGAAGGCAAAGATGCATTCGAAACACGTGTTCGCGATGCCATGCCGTTGTCGGAATACCTGGCCGCTGAATTGAGTGCACGGCACGATCTCAATACTGTGGAAGGCCGCGATCAGTTCATCAAGCAGGCGCAAGAATTGTTGAACAAGCTTGTCGATGCTTCTTATCGCGAATTGTTGTTCGCACGACTCGCAACAGCGTTGAATCTGTCGGTAGATCGATT
This sequence comes from Steroidobacteraceae bacterium, assembly GCA_036263355.1. GTDB lineage: Bacteria > Pseudomonadota > Gammaproteobacteria > Steroidobacterales > Steroidobacteraceae > CAILZL01. The sequence continues at coordinate 1,795 of DATAHE010000137.1, forward strand.
GCAACGCGTGATGCCGCTGGCCGAGATCAAAACCGAACCGGCTTTTGTATCTGGACCTGCGTTGGCCAGTACGGGGCGCGGCTCGCTGGTAAGACAGGTCATTCAGAATCTGCTGCATTTTCCGCAAGCGGCCACGGCGTTAAGTTCTGCAGCACTGGATGAGTTGTCGCAAATCGACCGGCCGGGCATGGAATTGCTGGTGCAATTGGCTGCGGAGTTGAAGGAGCATCCTGAGTTGAGTCCTGCTGCATTGCTGGAGCGTTGGCGCGAGCGGGAGAGTTTTGATGCGCTGGACCGACTTTTCTTCAAAGGACCGTTGTCGCAGACGCTGGAGATAGCACGCCGCGAGGTGACGGATGCCGTGCAGCGAATGATTGCCGAACAGTTTCCGCACGCCCGCTTCGAAGATCTCATGCGAAGATTTAATCTTGGGGCGCTGACCGACGCAGAAAAGCAGGAATTGCGGGATTTGACAAAAAAAAGCCGCTTCGTGCGCCCTTGAAATTTCCGGCTTCGCAAGAAGAAAGCCTTTAGTTCCGCCATTGCGCGGTCGATTTATCAACATAACCCGCGTCTATTGAAACTAGTGCCATTTATGCCGTGTCGAAAACTGGCGTAAACACCGTTCAGTCAGTAGAATGCGCGGTCTTTTTATCCCCGCGCGTAAGCGCGATTATTGAGGGCGCAAGCTTTGAGCAAGACCCCGTCCAAGAAAGAGACGATTCCTGCAACGCCTGCCGTTGTAGATGAGCGCCAATCCCAGCTGAAATTGTTGATTGCCCGCGGCAAGGAACAGGGTTTCCTGACCTATGCCGAGGTAAACGATCACTTGCCCAGCGAGATTGTCGATCCGGAGCAGATTGAAGACATCGTCAACATGATCAATGACATGGGCATTACGGTGTACGAAAAAGCACCGGATGCCGAGGCGCTGTTGCTGACAGAGCCTGTGGTTGCGGATGAAGAAGCGGCAGAAGAAGCCGCTGCTGCACTCGCCACCGTTGATGCCGAGTTTGGTCGTACCACTGATCCAGTGCGCATGTACATGCGCGAAATGGGTACGGTTGAACTGCTGACCCGCGAAGGCGAAATCCGCATCGCCAAGCGCATCGAGGAAGGTCTTGATGCCGTCCGCACGGCGCTATCCATGTATCCGCCGACTTATTCGCTGATGCTGTCGCAATACGAAGGTGTGGCAACTCAGACTGTGCGTCTCGCCGACATCATTGTCGGCTTCATTGACCCCAATGCGCCTGACGAAATTGCAGCGCCTATTAATCCCAAGCTGGCGGAAGCCGCTGCAGAGCTGGAGACCGAATCCGAGGAGGAAACGGAAGAAGGCGAAGCTAACAGCGAGGAAGAAGAGACGCTGGAAACCGGTCCGGATCCAGAAGAAGCGGCTCGCCGTTTCGATTCATTGAGCAAGACTTTTGCACAAGTGCAAAAGGGCATGGCAGAAAAAGGCGCTGATGATCCCAAAGTGATGAAGCTGCGCAAGAAGCTGGCTGATGAATTCATGGAGTTAAAGCTGTCGCCCAAGATGTTCGACATGCTGATCACACAGATTCGTCAATCACTGACTGACATTCGTAATGTTGAAAAGCAAGTGATGCTGTTGTGCGTGCGTGACTCTGGCATGCCGCGCAAGGATTTCATTTCGACCTTTCCAAGCAACGAAACCAACCTTTCGTGGCTCGACAAGCATATTCGTGCCAAGCGTAAACACTCAGCTCACTTGGCCAAGTTACGCGAAGAAATTGAATCGCAGCAGAAGAAGCTGATGGGTGTGGAAGTACTGACCCATCTCAGCATCGCAGGCATCAAGGAAATCAATCGCGAGATTGCCGTTGGCGAAGCCAAGGCACGTCGCGCGAAGAAAGAAATGGTGGAAGCCAATCTGCGTCTGGTGATTTCCATTGCGAAGAAGTACACGAATCGCGGTTTGCAATTCCTGGATCTGATTCAGGAAGGCAACATCGGCTTGATGAAGGCTGTAGATAAATTTGAATATCGTCGTGGCTACAAGTTCTCCACATATGCAACGTGGTGGATTCGTCAGGCGATCACGCGTTCCATTGCTGACCAGGCGCGCACCATCCGTATTCCGGTGCACATGATCGAAACCATCAACAAGCTCAACCGCATTTCGCGTCAGATGCTTCAGGAAATGGGTCGCGAACCCACACCGGAAGAACTGGCAGTACGTATGGAAATGCCGGAAGACAAGGTTCGTAAAGTACTCAAGATTGCGAAAGAACCGATCTCGATGGAAACCCCCATCGGTGATGATGAGGATTCACATCTTGGCGATTTCATCGAAGATACGTCGGTGGACTCACCGATTGATTCTGCAACGATGGAATCACTGCGCGAAACCACTCACTCTGTGCTGGCTGGTTTGACGCCTCGCGAAGCCAAAGTACTGCGCATGCGATTTGGTATCGATATGAATACCGATCACACACTGGAAGAAGTGGGCAAGCAGTTTGATGTGACGCGTGAACGTATTCGTCAGATCGAAGCCAAGGCGTTGCGCAAGTTGCGTCACCCTTCACGTAGTGAACAACTACGCAGCTTCCTCATTGAGGACTGATGGCAATTGATATTGCTCGTTCAAGAAAGCCGACTAACGTCGGCTTTTTTGTTGGGCGCACAACTGGATTTTTATTGCTAGAGGCTATCGATTCCATCATCAAAAGCGCCGTGAATACATCCATGTAGGCTCTGCAAAAACTCCTGTTTTTGACAGTTTTGATTGATGGAATCGATAACCTCTAGCTTGTAGAGTCTTTGGCGGCTGTTGGATGTCACATGACCATGAAAAAACTTGCCCGCAGTTTCTATGAGCAACCGACGTTACAAGTCGCGCGTCAGTTGCTGGGAAAGTATCTAGTAGTTAATGATGCTGGCGTTCAGCGTGTGGGGCGCATTGTTGAAACGGAAGCCTATCAAGGGCCAAAGGATCTTGCTGCGCATTCATCACGCGGACAGACAGATCGTAATCAGGTGATGTTTGGCCCCGCGGGATATGTATATGTGTATCTCATTTACGGTATGTGGAATTGTGTCAACTTTGTAACGCGTAGTGAAGGCATTCCGCATGCAGTATTGATTCGCGCCGTCGAACCAGTTGCAAATCTTGATGAAAATACACATGGCCCCGGGTTACTGTGCAAGGCCTTCAATATTGATCGCCGTTTGAATGGTGTCGATTTATGTAGTGATGATGCGATGTGGGTGGAGCATCGCGATGATTGCGTCGTTAAGATCAAGCGTGCCGCTCGCGTTGGTGTCGACTATGCCGGTGACTGGGCACACAAGCTGTGGCGCTTCTATGATTGCGATTCAGCCTATGTATCAACGTTAAGCGCAGCGCAACGCCGGCGTTTGAAGATGGTGCACTCTCCAGCGCGTTCCGGCGCATGATGGTTTCCATCAGACCGCCATGCAATAATCAGACTATTGATGCAAACCCAATTATGAAAATTGCCAAACCATTGTTACTTGTAAGTACGCCCATCGGCACAATCTGGGGCGTGGTCGTTGCCTGGCAGATGAAGCCATGGCTTGGCATATTAATGGCCATACTATTGACCGTAATATCCATCTTCATTGGATATACCGTGCATGTGATTCGTCGCGAGCAACAGCAGTCATCGCAGTCGCGTAATCCTTCTTCCCCAATACCGAAAATCATCCAGCAGAATCATGAGCAAAACGGATTCCATGAGTAAAGACAACCATTTCGATATTGTTGTTATCGGTAGTGGCCCTGCAGGTGAAGGCGCCACCATGAACGCCGCGAAAAACAAGAAGAAGGTGGCACTGGTTGAACGTTATGCAGAGGTCGGTGGTGGCTGCACACACTGGGGCACCATCCCCAGCAAGGCGCTGCGACATGCAGTTAAAACACTTCATGAATTAAGGAACAACCCTTTATTGCGTCAAACACGCGATGCAGTGCAGGTTACCTACGCACAGATTCTTGCTAATGCGAATGAAGTAATTGATACGCAGGTGGCGGCACGTCACCGGTTTTACGAACGTAACCGCGTGCCCATGTTTGCCGGACAAGCACGGCTTGCTGATGCGCACACGGTGGTAATTCAATCTGATAACGGCACGCAGAAAACCATCACAGCTGATTACGTCGTCATCGCCACAGGCTCGCGTCCTTATCATCCACCTGAACTGGATTTTACTCATCCCCGCATTCTCGATAGTGACAGTGTGCTGCGTTATCCGGGCCAGCCATTCTCTGTCACCATCTATGGCGCCGGTGTGATTGGCTGCGAATACGCCAGTATCTTTATTAATCTTGGCGCCAAGGTAAATCTGGTCAATACACAAGATCGATTGCTCTCATTCATGGATGAAGAAATTGCTGAAGCGCTTTCCTATCATCTGCGCGAACAAGGTTGCGTCATTCGACACAATGAACAATTTGCGGGCGTTACAGCGCGCGATAACGATGTGGTACTGGAGCTGAAATCAGGCCGTCGTATCAAGTCAGATATTCTGCTGTGGGCGAATGGCCGCACAGGTAACTCCAACGACATGGGACTGGAAGCACTGGGTATTGTTCCCAACTCTCGTGGTCAGCTCGCAGTAAATGGTCATTATCAAACCAACGTGACAAATATCTACGCTGTTGGCGATATCACGGGTCCGCCTGCCTTGGCGAGTGCGGCGTATGTCCAGGGCGCACATGCTGTGCAACACATCCTTGATCCAGCCACACCAGTGCATTCACATGCATTAATTCCCAGTGGCATCTATACCATTCCGGAAATTTCTTCCATTGGTAAAGGTGAACACGAGTTGCAGGCGGCGAATGTATCTTATGAAGTTGGCCACTGTGCGTTCAAGAATCTGGCGCGCGCGCAGATGACAGGCGAAAACGTCGGCATGCTGAAGATTATCTTTGACACCAAGACGCTAAAGATCCTGGGTGTACATTGTTTCGGCGATGGGGC